>JAJEGW010000153.1 GCA_022819605.1 Silicimonas sp.
GTATTCCAGTTTGGAACACGACGACGAATTCACTCTCCATGACCTGAAGGTCGAGGTCGTTCTGGATGGCCGGCAGCCGGTCTGCCGACACATCGAAGGCGAATTCTTCACCGTCGAGGGAGAGAACCTTGTCTTCGCCAAGGGGCAGAAGATATCGATGTATGCGCTCGCAGCGGTGTTGCCGCTCTTGCCTGCCAAGCAGCGTGAAACCGACCCGAACGACTGGATGTCGACGGACGCCGAAGTCGCCTGTCCGGATCCGCATTGCGGCGGGCGGTTCCGCATCACGCGGGTCGGCAAGCGACGGTTCTCTCACGCGGAGACGACCGGACTGCCGGAAGCGCGTTCGACGCCCTATTGGGAGAGGGACGGCTAGGCACCGATGATCGCTTCGGCCTCGATTTCGACCAGGTAGTCTCCGGCCAGATCGTCGACCGCGATCAAGGTGTTGGCAGGCTTCAAAGTGCCGAAAACGCGACCGTGGGCTGTGCTGACGGCTTCGGTATCGGCGATGTCCGTCAGATAGATGCGGGTGCGGGCGATGTCTTCAACCGTTCCGCCGAGGGCGCTGACGGCACCGATGATCTTGTCGATGACGTAAGTCGTCTGTGCAGCCGCGTCGCCCGGCGCGACGACGCGGTCGGCCCCTGCCGTCGCCGTTGTCCCCGAAACCAGTATGCGCTCGCCGATGCGCCGGGCCCGGCAGTAGCCGGCAATGGCTTCCCATTTGCTGCCCGACATCGCACGACGCACCTCGGGGCGTCCTGGCATCGTGTCGGTGTCGTAGGCGGCAGCAATGGTGTCCAGGTGATGGCTCAGGTCGCCGCTGGCGGTGAGGAAAGGGGGCGTTCGGTACTCGTCGCCGCAATCGCCAGGGATCGGGGCGGTGCCGGCGAAGGCCCGGGCCAGGACTGCGTGGTCCTCCTCGTCCAAGGAGAATCCGAAGAGCTGAGCATTGTCCGCACGGTGATCGCGTTCGCCGGGACGCACGCCGATGATGACACAGGCGACATGGGATTGTTCCAGGACCCAGCGCGTCGCCACGTTGGTCACCGAGACACCATGCTTCGCTGCAATCTCCGCGGCGGCGGAGAGAACCGCTTGATAGGCCTCCCATCCGCCGGCGGCTTCGATGAAGCGGCGGTACTTCATCTTGCTCCAGTCGGGGATGTTCGTCGGCGCCGGCTGGCCCAGCCATCTCTCGGACAAAAACCCGCCGCAGACAGTACCATATGCAAGCAAGTGCACCCCGTGACGCGCGCAAGTCTCCGCCAACTGTCCGGTGAAGCGGCGGTCCAGCAACGAGCAGGCAACCTGGTTGGTCCGGACCGGCACGCCGTCGGCCAGCGCCAGATGCAGATGCGCCGCGTCGAAATTGGTCACGCCGATCTCGCGGATCAGTCCCTCCTCGCGCAGCGTCGCGAGTTCATGCAGCGCGTCAAGCCAGGCCGGATGCTCGAAGCTCCACCAGTGGAATTGCAGAAGGTCGATGCGCGCGACCCCGAGCCGGTCCAGCCTCTCCTGCACCCCGGCACGCACGGTTTCCGGTGTCATCGGCAAGGGCGGCGGGCACCATTTTGTGAAAGCCAGCGCGTTTGGACGACGCCGCAGGAGACGCGAGGCGATGATCTCGGCGCTGCCGTAGTGATCCGCCATGTCGAACGTGTCAAAGCCGCTCTCGGCATAGCCAGCAAGCTGATCGGCGACCTTGTCCGGGTCCAGGTCTGTGCCGTCGCGCTCCATGTCCGCGACCTGCCAAAGACCGGTCAGGATGCGGCTGATTGTCAATTCGTCGGTCAGGTGGACCCTGTCAGGTGGCGCGATGGTCATGGCCGGTCTCCAGGGCCGACTTGACGATGTCCAGTTCGACTCGATGAGTGGCGGTCAGGCTGTGCCATCGGGCATCGTCCATTTCGGCGGCGCGAAGGGCCGTCAATGAAAGCCCGGCACCCTGACCGTCGCCGAAGACGTCCTCGGACGTCACCCGCCCGAAGATTCGCGGTGAAAGGGTGTCGGGCTTCGCGCCCAAATGGTAGTCGATCAGCCGCTGCTCTGGATGGGCTTCGATCCGCACGTAGATCACCGCACCGTCCTTGACTGAGGATCCGCGCACCAGCCCCGTGTCGTCGATCTCGGTTCGCCATGTACCGAACGACCATAGGCTCAAGTTCGCAGGATCCGCCATGAATGCGAAGACCTCGTCCGCTGAACGCTTGACACGAACGAATGCCGTGTCGCCGCTCATGCGGGCGTGCCCGAACCGCGAATTGCCTCGACCTCGATCTCCACCCGTGCGCCAAGCACGACAAGCGGTGCGCAAACCGTGGTGTTTGCCGGGCGGGCAAAGCCGATGCGCTGCTTCAGGACGGCCGCGATCGCCGCGACGTCATCCGGGTCCGTCAGATAGACCCGCACCCGCACAATGTCGTGCAGGCCGGAGTCTGCCTGGACCAGAGCAGTCTCGATCGTATCGAGCGCCGTGACGGCCTGCGCCTCCGCTTCCTCGGCCATCTCGCCGGTCGCGAAATCGACGCCAACGGTGCCCGAAACGAAAATCCGGTCGTCCACCACGACGGCACGGGCATACCCGGCCATCTCTTCATAAACCGATCCGCTGAACACATGGCTGCGCTTGCCAGCCATCGCGCCCTCCCAAATCAGGAAGAGGGGCGCCGCAACGCCCCCCAATCATGCCGGTTGACTATTCGTCGAGCATCATGATCAGTTCGGCAACCTCCGCAGTGCTCAAGTAACCGGTCTCGACATTCTTGTCGCCGTCGAGCCTCCACGTCATCTTCGGCGCCTGAACATCGCCATTCGCATCGAATGCCAATGCACCGGTGGCACCGACGTAGCGAATCGTCTTGCCTTCTGCCAGGAGTTCCTTGGCGCGCGCGATGCCCTCCGGACCAGGATGGACCTCGACCCCGTCGGGCGACGTGACAAGGCGGATATTGTCGCGGATATTCTCGCCAGTGATGTCGCCGGAAGCTTCCATTGCCAGGAGAACCACCGTCACCGCATCATAGACGGAATGCAGGCCAGGACCGTTCGGCGGGCTGTCGAACCTTGCCTCGAACATCTCGTTGAATGAATCGACCGAGGGCAGGCGCGGCTGGGCGCTGTCATAACCCTGCAGGTTCTGCAGGAATTTCGAGCCCACGGCCTGAAAGTAGTCGTCCGAACGCAGCGAGTTGTTTACGATTAGGTTGTCGGTGCCGCCAAGGGCCAGCCATTCACGCGTGATCGTGGCGCCGTCCACCGGGAAAGCCACTAGGTAGAGCGAATCCGGATTGCCTTCCAAAGCCTTGGTGACCTCTGCACGATAGCTTTGCTGGCTCTCGTTATAGGCCACCATCGAGGTGATCGAACCGCCAAGCTTGGCGATGTCCTGCTCGAATCGATTGGCCAGACCTACGCCGAAATCGGTGTTGACGTAGATGACTGCAGTGCTCTTGAAACCGCTGTCGACGGTCAGCTTTGCGCCAATGGCGGACTGGCTGCGATTGGTGGCGTAAGTCCGGAACCAATAGCCGTCCGTTTTGCCTTCTTCGGCGAGCGCCGTGAAGCTCTCGGACGACGAGCAGCAGGACATCTGCACGACCTTGGACGGCACGGCAACCGACGTCAGGACCGGCAGGCTGACACCAGAGGACACGGCGCCGATGAGCGCCTGCACGCCGTCGAGGTCTACGAGGCTCTTCGCGGCATCCACGCCAACGGCCGACTGGCCCTGCGTGTCGCGCAGCACGTATTCCACCTGACAGCCATGAACGCCGCCGGCTTCGTTGAATTGCTCGACCGCAAAGAGACCGGTTTCGGCGATCCGCTCGCCCACCTGGCCCATCGGCCCGCTGACAGGCAAGATCGCACCGAGCTTGATCGGGCAGTCTGCGGCGAGAGCAGTGGAGCCGATCCCCATTAGTGCGGCGGCAAGGGCCGCCAATCCGAATTTGTGCATCATACGCACCTCCATGTGAATGAGCCGGGCTTTGGCGCCGACCCGATGTGCCCCCTAGGGCGACTTTTCCTAGCGCCGTCGATCAAACTCCGTCTTCGCGGCTTTGTCCACCACTACGACCTTGCGTGACGAGATACGTGCAGTTCTTCACCGATCAGGCCGCGCGGGCGGATCAGAAGCATAGCGACCAAGATCAGGCCGATCAATACAGCTTGCATTGCGCCGCCCTGGGCCTGGATCTCCGCCGGGACCACGCGCGATATGACGAAGCCGCTCATGGTCCACACACCCCAGACGATCAGAGCGCCCAGAAGCGCCCCGCGGTTGTTGGCGCTGCCACCGACGATCAGCATGGTCCATATCTGAAACGTCAGGATCGGCAGGAAGTCCCAAGGGCTCACATAACCGATGAAGGATACGTAAAGAGCGCCCGAGAGCCCCATGAGCATGCAACCGAGCACAAAGGCCTCAAGGCGCACCCGCTCCGGCGACTTGCCCAGGCTCGCGGCGGCGACATCGTCCTCGCGGATCGCTTTCAGCATCCGGCCCCACGGCGACTTCACGATCCGTTCCAGGGCGGCAAAGCTCATTCCGACCACGACGAGGACCACGAGCAGATAGAGTGTGTTCTGTGCCAGCGGCCCTTCGACCCAGGCCTTGGACGGGTTCGGAATGCCAATCAAGCCGAGCGTGCCGCCAGTAAGGTACTCCCAGTTCAGGCAGACGAGTTGAATGGTCACCGCGATCCCGAACGTGGCGACAGCGAGGTATTCGTGCCTGAGCTTCATCGTGGCCAAGCCGACGAAGACGGCGCCTATGCCGGAAGCGATCATCGCTCCAATCAGCCCCACGACAAAGGGCAATTCGAATCCGCCGAAGACCGCGTCCCTGGCCGGGCCCGTGAGGATAGCCATCGTGTAGGCGCCGACCGCGGTGAATCCGGCGACACCGGCGTTGAAGAGCCCGGTGAAGCCCCATTGCAGGTTGAGCCCGAGCACGGCGACCCCGAAGATCAACGACAGGATCAGGAAGAAGACGATGTACGAGACCAGACCGATCATGTGTCACGCTCTCCAAAAATGCCCTCGGGCCGGAAATAGAGGATCGCGAGAATCAGCAGGAACGGAACTGCAGGCTTGTAGGTCGTGGGGATGATCATCACCGAGAGGTTTTCCGACAGCCCGACGATCAGCCCGCCCAGCACGGCGCCGTACAGGCTTCCCGTGCCGCCAAGAATTGCGGCGGCGAAGAGCGGCAGGATCAGGCTGAATCCAAGTTCCGGACGCAGCTGCACGGTCATGCCATAAAGCACTCCGCCGATCGCCGCGCCGGAAGCGCCGATCACCCAGACCCACGTGATGATACGGTCGACATTGACACCGCTTGCCCGAGCGAGGTCCGGGCTTTCGGCAACGCCGCGCATAGCGATGCCGGTGCGCGAGCGGGTCATGAAGAGATGCAGCGCGATGACTACCACTACGGTCAGGCCCAGCAGGAACACCTGATCGGGCAACACGCGGACGTTGCCTGGCAGGAGAATGGCGAACTGCAGTTCCCTGGAATAGTAAATCGGGTCGGAACCCCAGATCAGCACCACCAGGTGCCGCAGAATCAGCGCCACGCCGAAGCTGGCAAAGACCATGGTCATGTGTCCAGCGGCACGGCTGAGCCGCGCGAAAACGAAGCGATGCAGCAGGAGCGCGATGATCGCGGTGGCGACGCAGGCGCAAAGCATCGCGAGAAGAAGTCCCGGCCCAAAGGAGAACGGTCCGAAAGTCAGGTCGAAGATTCCCCCGAAACTGGAAAAGAACGCAACAAACACGAGTGCGCTGTAAGCGCCCCAGGTGAGCAGCTCGGAATGCGAAAAATTGGCAAAGCGCAGCATCTTCATGGTGAAGCTCAGGCCAATCGCGCCCAGTGCGACGATAGCACCGCTCAGGATGCCGTCCGCGATGTGCTGCAGGATCATCCCGCGCCCTCCGTGCTTGCGGCATCGCGCCTGAATCCAAGGAAGATCTCGCCGATGCCCTCGTCCGCGAGCAGGTCGGCAGCCGGCCCCTCGATCCGGTTTCGCCCCTCGGCCAGAACATAGCCCCGGTCCGACACGCGCAACGCCGCCTTTGCGTTCTGCTCGACCATCACCATCGCGGCCCCATCCTCGGCAAGGCCGCGCACCAC
>JAJEGW010000185.1 GCA_022819605.1 Silicimonas sp.
CGTCGCCCTTCACGCCATCAAGAACGACGACCACCGAGGGACGCAGAAGCACCGCGTCGGGAAGACCCATAGGGTCAGGGTTTATGTCGGGCAACTTCTCGACGAGCCGAATCATGTCGTAGCCGAGATAGCCAAACAAGCCGGCTGAAGCCGCTGGCAGGCCGGTCGGCAGATTGATGCGGCTTTCGCTGATGACATTCCTCAGCGAGGCCAGAGGTTCTTCATGATCCTCTTCGAAGGCATCCGGGTTGTGACGGAATTGCCGGTTGATTCGGGCCTTTTGCCCATGGCACTGCCAAATTAGATCAGGCTTCATTCCAATGATCGAGTAGCGTCCACGCACTTCGCCACCGGTCACGCTCTCAAGGAGAAATGAATGGGCCTGTGCGCCCGTGAGTCGCATCATCAGGGAGACCGGCGTATCCAGATCAGCAGCTAGGCGCGTGTAAACCAACTGGTTTTCGTCGCGCGCATAGGCCGCCTCGAAAGCGCCGAAAGATGGTTCCAGCGTCATGTCAGCGCAATTGCGCGTGGACGGCATTGAGTGCGGACTGGTCCACTTCGACTTCGGCCTGCTCGACCAACGCTTGAGTGTAGGCGTTCAGAATTCCGCCGGACAGGCCCGCCGCGATCCATGCGGCAAACGCGTCCCGTTCCGCCGCAGTCTCCGGTAAACCCAGATCAGGTTTCGTGATCGTGTCCAGCCGCATCAGCCACGCCTCACCGTCGAAGGACAGAACTCGAATCTCGTCACGCTTCATGTCGAAGAGAACCTCGATGAAACCTGGCGCCGTGCCTTCGACGAACCCGTTGCGCGGAAGCTCTCGATCCGACTCCAGATCCAGATTGAGCGCGGCCATTTCCCGACCCGCGCGCAGTTGCTCCGCAAGAGCTTCCGCCTGGGCCATCAACGCCTCTTCGGTGCGGGCGCGGATCAACGCCGCTGCGACCTCTTCGCGCACGTCACTCAGTGGGCGAAGATCAGGTTCATGTACCTCATCCACGGTCATGGCGAAAATGCCGCCGTCTCCCAGTTCAACAACTTCGGGGAACGCGTCCTTCCTGGCTTGGGCGGCGGCTGCGCGAAATTCCGTGTAGGCCGCAATTCCGTCAAAGACGTCCTCGTTCCATTCGATCCACCCTTCCTTCATGTCGGTCCGCTCGGCGAGCATGGCCATATCCGCCCCGCCTGCGAGGAGATCCTCGACTTCCGGCACCAACTCCAGGATCTGTCGCCTTGCCCGATCAAGGGCGGCCTCCTGCCGAAGTTCTTCCTTGGCACTTTCAAAGGTGGTCTCCTGGCTGGCCAGGATGCCGTTCATGCGATAGAGCGCCAGCCCCAGTTCGGACGGAAGCGGGCCCACGACGCCGGGCGCGTCCAATGCGAATATCTCGGCTGCGGCTTCCCCAAGGTCCTCCTCCGCAACATCGCCGAGATCGACATCTGAGAGATTGAGACCACGCTCCGCCACCAGGGCATCAAAGCTGACTTCATTGCTGTCGATGCGAATCTTGGCAGTTGACGCTTGCGAATCGGTCGTGAACACAAGGCGTTCGACAAGGCGCCTCTCCGGCTGCACGAATTCGTCGACGCGAGAATCGTACAGAGTGCGAAGCTGCTCGTCGCCGACATTGATCTGGCTGGCCAGATCATTGGGCGTCAACAAGGCGTAGCGGATTGACTTCGTCTCAGGTCGCGTAAAGGGATCGGGATTCGCCCGATGGTAGGTTGCAAGTTCGTCTTCCGCAGGATTTGGGATCGGTGCTTCCAAGTCCTCGGCAGATAGCCGAGCCCATGTCACGTCGCGAGTCTCGCGCTCGTGGTTGAACAGCGTGTCGACAAGGATATCGGGTGCACGGGTGCCAGCGAGAACTGCGTTTCGCAACAGTTCCTCGGCGACATCGTTCCTGACCTCAGCCTCGAATTCGCTTGCGTTCAACCCGGCGCGTTCAAGTGTGAACTCGTAGACCTGCCGATCGAAATCTCCGGAGGCATCGCGGAACTCTGACAGCGACTGGATGTGGTCGCCTACGGTTTCGTCGCCGGCCGAGATTCCAAGCGTCGCCGCTTCGTTTTCGACAGCGGCCGAGTTTATCAGCTGGGCGAGCACAGCGCTGTCCAGACCGAAATTGCGAACATCCTGAAACGTCACCGACTGCCCGGTCTGCTGCTCCAGTCTTTGCATTCTGGAGAATATGGCGCGCGCGTAGTCGTTGATGCCAACTTCGGCCCGGCCAACAGTTGCGACGGATCCTGCCGAGCCGCCGAAATTCGTCACGCCAAAGCCGGCCAGTCCGAGAATGAGCAGGGCCATGATCACGAACGTGCCGGTGCTCTTTACCTTGTCCTTTGCCATGCGACCTTGCCTCTGGTTTCGGGTCGCGGTGTCCTAGCCGAGGCGGGGGTTCAGGGCAAGTGCACCTCGTCAGAGCGGCGCGATATCGCCTTTGGCACGACGCGCATGGAACTCGCTCTCGAACGCGAAAAACCGCCCCTGCCTGATGGCATCGCGCATTTCGGACATGAGTTCCTGGTAATAGTGCAGATTGTGCCAGGTCAGCAGCATCCCCGAAATCATCTCTCCTGCGCGGAAGACATGGTGAAGGTACGCCCGGCTGTAATTGCGGCAGGCGGGACAGGTGCACGAGTCGTCCAGCGGTCGCGGATCGTTCGCATGCCTTGCGTTCTTCACGTTGACGGTGCCACGGCGCGTGAATGCCTGGCCGGTGCGGCCAGACCGCGACGGCAGTACGCAGTCCATCATGTCGATCCCGCGCTTTACGGCACCGACGATGTCATCGGGCTTTCCGACCCCCATGAGATAGCGCGGTTTGTCGTGAGGGAACATTGCAGGTGCATGGTCG
>JAJEGW010000131.1 GCA_022819605.1 Silicimonas sp.
TAAAGTCAGGCCTCGCGCCGATGTCATTCACGACGATGGATGACCGGGCCTACATCGACGGGCTGATCGGCGTCTACGAGTTGAACAACGTGTCGCTGTTTCGCGAAGTCTGCATTGACGCCTATCTGGCTTCTGCAGAAAAGTATCGGATACTTCGTGCCGAGGTGGAGAGCCCTGAGAAGGCCGCGGTGACATACAGGGAATTTGTCCGTGCCGCCGTCCATCGATGTGTCGTTAAGTTCAAGGAGTTTCGAGATGAGGAGGTTCGCGCAATGGCGGCTGAGGCAGGTGTGCCTGAAGCAGACAGGGACGAGGTTGTCGCGTATGTCAAAGAGCAACTGGCCGGACTGCACGAAGGCAACGTCATACGATACCGGCTGAAAGCCGAAGACCTCGAAGGCGTCAACCTGTTCTAGCCTGACTTGCCAATTGTATCCCTTGATGTGACGGTTTTCGCCGTCGGGGTCGACATTCGAGGCTCCGCGCGATCGCGTCCCCAATGTGTACGGCGGCCTGTCGATGCCCCAGAGCTTGGGGCCAAGCGGTGCCAGATCCGCGGGCGAACAGGACTTGCATCGCTCACTCCGGATTCACCATGTCCTTCCTGAGCCGGTCTGGAAATTCTGGGTTTTGGGCTGCAAGCGGGAAGATGTCATGAGGTTGCCATTCTGCGCAGCAGACAACTTTCAAGAAACGCCCGGAATTCGAAGAAGATCAGCGTGAGCGAAACTGGATCTATATGTTGAGCACTCCGCCCCGTAACCAAGGCGGCTTCCTGGTCAAGCCTTGCGACTACCCGCACGCTTCCCGACGGAAGGCTGCCCCTGCCCTCCGAACGTAACCCACGATGGTTCAGTCCGCGAAAGTGGGCGTTCACCTGTCGTCTGAACGCGACAATCCCTTCGGCGACTTCCGTGAGCGCGGCGTTGTTCCTGCCCGCTCCATTTGAAACCTGCGCTCAGGCATGGGGGGAACCGGCACTATCCCGTAAAATCGGTTCCAGTACAGCCATTGGCGGGGAGAAAAAACTCCGCTCGGCGCGGCTTCCAGCGCCTGCCTAATCCGCCCGTCGCCGACAACAAGGCGCGTCGTTTGAATGTCGGACAGGGTGCCATGACTCAACACATGCGTCAGGAAGCCTCTCTCATCCGCCATCGCGTCGGCAGGCGTCTTGAACCATACAACACGCTGCGCCACATGATGCAGGGCATCCGTTTCGGAAGGGGTCACGACTTGATCTCCGGTTCTCGGTCACGTTTCCCTAGTCGCCCTGCCAATCGATGGAGGTCAACCGACGCCACATCACGCTCGAGATCACGTTTCAACTGGTCTGGCAGGAAACGCACATCGCCATCTTCAAAGTAGCCAAGAGCCTGCAACGATGGAAGCGGAGCAAATCGATCTCCATAGGCTTCATGGGCATCCGCCAGCATGTCTTCCAGGGACATGCCAGCCTGATGCAGCATGGCATGAAGGTCCAGGTAGTCCTTCTTTTCGGCTCGCTGCTGGACCGTCAATTTGGTGACGGCAAGGTCACGCAAGGACGCAACCCTCAGACCGATGTCTTCTGTCAACTCGGCACTTTTCAAGCACGGGAAATCGACTGGCTTGAAATAAGATAGCTGGACCGGCGCGCTGCACCGGTAGACTCGGCAACCAAGAGAGTGCGGCTCGATCTGGTAGGCCTCCGCATCACGCAGGTAGGGCACGGATGACAGCAACTCCTGCGGTGAGAACGGCAGTCTTGTAAAGAAATCGAAATCGGCCGACTTTCGGTGTCCCAACCGCAAGGCAATGGCCGTGCCGCCGTACAAGACGATTGAATCAGGCGTTTCCGACAGTTCTGACCACAACGACAACTGCGCTTCAGCCAGCACATCGAGGCGAGGCACGAAACGGGGGTGACGCGGCATTGTCATGCAGCAATTGTAGCGATTTCACGCAACCATGACCAATGCTTCCCGGGATTATCGGGCACATCCCTGATCCTAGCTCAGGCGGTTCGGCGGGAACTGGCGCTGGCAAGACCGCTTCTCATTCGATCATCGACCTGCGGGAATTCGGTCGAAGGCGTCATTCGACGAACATCGAATCCGGATCTGCCGTCAGGCGGACCATCGCCACCGTCCAGCATCTATGCCGAAGCCTTTCTCGTCCGCCTGCGTTCCATCACCGGATCCGCAAACATTCGCTCACGGAACTTCCGCTTCGACTCGGGCTTCCCCAGACGACGGGATACGCCGCTAAATCAAATCCAAGCAGATCGAGTGCGCTATAGCGCGCCCTCGGCACGCAGCTTTTCGTACTTGCCCTGATCCCACCACCAGTAGTTGATGCCCCTGTTGTATGGCGGCTTGATCTCTGGTCGCCCGAACACGTCCCAATAGGCAACCCAGTGCGACCCCTTGTACCAGTTCGGCACCCAGATCATGCGGTCGCGCAGAACCCTGTCGAGCGCCATGACGCGCACCTCCATCTCGGCGCGAGTTTCAGCACCGATGATCTCGTCGATCAAGGCGTCGACAACGGGGTCGGCTAGTCCGGTCAGGTTGAACGTTCCCGGTGTATTGGCGCTTTCGCTTGAAAACAGGATCTTCAATTCAAGCGACGGGCTCAGCGGCAAGATGAATCGGGCGACGTAAATGTCATATTCGAAGTCTTCCTGCCTCTGTTCAAGTTCCGCACTGTCGATCAGCTCAAATCTGGCATCGATGCCGAGAAGCTTCAGGTTTTCCGCGAAAGGCAGGACAATGCGCTCGAAGGCCGGCCCGTCATCGATGAACTCGATGCTCAGCACCTCGCCATCGGCATTGCGTCGCATACCGTCATCGCCGATGGTCCACCCTGCCTCTTCGAGAAGGGCATTTGCCGCCCGAACAAGCCGACGGTCCGTCTTGCTCGTTGTGCTGACAGGCGGCACGAAGGCCGGTTCGGTGAAGACGGTCTCCGGCAACTGATTGCGGTAGGGTTCGAGCACGGCGAGTTCCTCACCTTCCAGCATCCCCTCGGCCTGCATTGGCGCATTTTCCCAGAAACTGTCGAGCCGAGCATAGGATCCGTAGAAAAGCGTTTCGTTCGACCATTCGAAGTTGAACATCATCCCGATGGCTTCGCGCACTCTCCGGTCCTGGAACTTAGGAAGCCGCATGTTGAACCAGAAGCCCTGCGCGCCGGACGGCCGGCCGTCATCAAGCACTTCGCGCTTCACCCAGCCCTTCTCCAGCGCCGGAAAGTCATAGGCTGTTGCCCAAAGGGCCGAGAAGAACTCTTCGTGAAACAGGTAGACGCCTGCCTTCAGCGCCTCGAACGCTGCAGTGTTGTCCGCAAAATACTCGTAACGGAAGCAGTCGAAATTGTACGCGCCGACGTTCACGGGCAATTCGGCTGCCCAATAGTCGGGATTGCGGCAGTAGACGATCTGGCGACCTGCATCGACCTTGTCGACAATGTAAGGTCCTGAACCGAGAGGTGGCTCCAGCGTCGATCGCGTGAAGTCAACGGTCTGATAGTAGTGTTCCGGAAGCACGGGCATCTGGCCAACCTCGGAAATCAGGTCCCGCGTCGCGACGCCCTCGGCGAACTCGAATCGAACCTCGCGTTCAGATAGTGCCTCGACATTTGCCACGTCCTCAAGCGCAATCCTGTAGTTCGGGCTGCCGTCGGTCTTTAGCGTCCTGATCGTCCAGACAACGTCCGACGCCGTCACCGGCTCTCCGTCCGCGAAGGTTGCGTGGTCACGCAATGTGAACACGACCCACGACCGGTCCTCGGGGTATTCCAGCCTTTCGGCGAGCAGGCCGTAGACCGCGTCGGCCTCGTCATAGGCCCGATCCAAGAGCGAGTCATAGATCAGTCCAAGGCCCTGCGCCGGTTCGCCAGCGAGGATGAACTGGTTCAGGCTGTCGAAGGTCTGGCTTGCCAGGAAGCCCCGAAAGCTCATCGTGCCCCCTTTGGGCGCATCCGGGTTCACGTAATCGAAATACGGGAAATCCGGAGGGTACTTGAGTTCGCCAAAGGTCGAAATACCATGGCTCGTGATCGTGTCCTGATGGCTTTCGGCAAATGCCGCGCCTGTCAGGCCGAGAAACATGCAGAATATGGCTGCCCGCATTGGAAGCTCCCTTGCGAATCGGTCCTGCGACCGACTTGCCCGCCTTGCGGCAGCCGCATCCGATTGTCGACTGCGGCGGGCACATCGGCCACTTGTGCAATTCAATACATGCGGATTAGCTTCGCGACAATGACCCGCTTGTTCACAGACAGTAACCGTCCTGTTCATCTCGGCCCCTATCCGCTGGAGCGCCTTCGCAGATCCATGACGGCGGATGTTGCGGGCCTGCCTCGTCCCGAGCCGCTGGCCTTCAGGAAGCCCGACGCGCCGGATTGCATCGTGAACGCAATGGCGGAGTACCAGGCGATGATGGACGCGATCAGGGACGGCCTCGTCAACAAGGCTGTTGCCGAGTGTCCGGCCGACCCGACAGAACGGGCTCGTCACCTCAAGTCCTTCGGGTACTTTTCGGACGCCGCGATGGTCGGAGTCTGCCGCCTGCCCGACGACGCCCTTCTGGAAGAGCCATGGAGGAACCCTGACATTGACCGGTTGGCCAATGACCTGAAGACGCGCCAGACAAAGACGCTTGCAAGCGGCATCGACATGATCATGGCGGACCTGAAGGAGTCGATGGAAGCCCCGCCGTCCACCATTGGCGGACACACCCATGCTGTAGTCTTCCTCAATGCGCGGCCGCGACCGATCCGGGACGACGAGCCAGGAACGGAGTGGCTTGAGGGAGCCGAAGACCATGCCGCCTGCCTCCGTGCATCGGAAACTGCGGTCATCCTGGCAAACTACATTCGCCTTCTCGGCCATGACGCCAAGGCGCACAGCGCAACCTCCTCGGACGTCGACCTGAACAGGCTGGCTGTCGAAGCCGGGCTTGCGATCGCAAGGCAAGGCGTTCTACGCAATCCGTTCCTCGGTGACAGGTTCGGTCTTGCGGCGCTGACCACCACTTTCGAGATGACGCCCGACCTGCCGCTTGCGGCAAAGCAGCCGTTGATCGGCACACGTGGCCCTGCATGGTGGTCTGGCTACCGAACCGCCAAAAACGTGTTCAACAAGGACCCTTTCAGGCGCCGCAACTACGTTGACGGCCCGCACCCGTTTGAAACCCTGAAGCGCGTGGACGATCCGACGACCTTCATCGACGAGCCGCGCGTGCCCCGCGTGCCGAAACGAACCGACATGTTTGCGCGCGCCCAGTTCGGCGACATGGGTAAGGCTGTGCAGGACGGCGCAAGGAACGGGCATTACGCCCGAAAGGCACCGACGGCAATGGCGCAAAGACGCATGCTCGGGGCCTTCGTGCTGTTGCAGGACGGCGCGTCCGAAGCGGGCAATCGCCCGTCGGACGCAGAACGCAACGCCGCGAACGTGAAGGCGGCGAGCTACTTCCTGGGCGTCGATGCGGTCGGGATCAGCCGCTGTCCCGAATGGACATGGTACAGCCACGACGCGACCGGCGTACCCATCGACCCGCCGCACGATCAGGCGATCAGCATGATCATTGACCAGGGCTACGAGACAATGGAGGGGGCCAGCGGCGACGACTGGATCAGCGTCGCGCAGTCCATGCGCGCCTATCTCAGGTTTTCCCTTCTGGGAGGCGTCATTGCAAAGCACATCAGGAGCCTTGGCTACGGGGCAAAGGCGCATACGGTCCTTGATGGTGAGGTCGTCCAGCCACCGCTCCTGCTGCTGTCGGGCCTTGGCGAAGTCAGCCGCATCGGGGAAGTGATTCTGAATCCCTTCCTCGGGCCCCGCCTCAAATCGGGTGTTGTGACCACGAACATGCCGCTCGCACATGACAAGCCAATTGACTTCGGTCTCCAGGCATTTTGCGAGGCGTGTAACAAATGCGCGCGGGAATGCCCGTCAGGCGCGATCACGGCGGGTCCGAAGCTGATGTTCAACGGATACGAGATCTGGAAGTCCGACAGCCAGAAATGCGCAACCTACCGCATCACGACACCCGGCGGCGCCATGTGCGGCAGGTGCATGAAGACCTGCCCGTGGAATCTTGAAGGACTGTTTGCCGAGAAACCCTTTCGCTGGGCAGCCATGAATGTGCCGGCGCTTGCCCCTGCCCTTGCGCGCCTTGATGACCGCCTGGGCAACGGCGGTCTCAACCCGATCAAGAAGTGGTGGTGGGATATTGGGATCGAGGAAGACGGCGGCTACCGGCCGGCACGCGAGGCGGTGAACGCCCGCGACCTGCAGCGGGAGCTTGACCTGAAATACGAGGACCAGACGCTGGCCGTCTATCCGGCACATCTCACGCCGCCGCCCTGGCCATACCCCTTTCCAATGGACCGCGAATCCGGGATCGAGGCCTACGAGGCCATGCTGACGCCCGAGGCATACAAGGCGCGTCTCGAGCGCGGGGACACCGAGGGTCTCGCGCACGAAGTTCTTGACCATGCAGACAGTCCGGTTCTGAAGATGGTCGTGTCGAAGGTCGATCCACGCGGCGGCGGCATAACGATCTATGAGTTCCGCGACCCCGATGGCCGCGACCTGCCGGAATGGACGGCCGGCGCGCATCTGGACATCGTCGTGGCACCGGAGTTTCTTCGGCAATATTCAATGTCCGGCAACCCGCAAGACCGTTCGGTTTACCAGATCGGTGTCCTGCGGGAAGGCGACGGGCGCGGCGGCTCGACGCTGCTGCATCGCATTTTCACGGCAGGTCGCCGGGTCTTCCTGTCGAAGCCGATCAATCACTTCCCTTTGGAGGAAGGCGCCGCACGGACGCTTCTCATGGGCGGCGGAATCGGGGTCACGCCAATGGTGGCCATGGGGCATCGCTTGCATGAACTCGGCCGCGACTTCACGCTTCATTATTCGGTGCCGTCGCGTGACAAGGCCGCCTATCTCGATGATCTCCTTGCCATGCCCTGGGCGGAGCATGTCACGCTGCACGTCTCCGACGAAGGCAGCCGGGCGGACCTGCTGTCAATACTCGGGCCGTACTCGGACGGCACCCACGTCTACACATGCGGCCCGGACCGCTACATGTCCGCCGTCATTGAGGCTGCCGAACGACAGGGCTTCCCGGAAGAGGCTCGCCATCTCGAGTACTTTTCGGTTCCCGAGGTCCCGGAATACGAAAACCACCCGTTCACGCTGAAGCTCATCCGATCCGAAATCACGCTGGAAGTGCCTGCAGACAAGAGCGCGACCGATGTCCTGACCGAACACGGCGTTGCTGTTGACGTGAAGTGTTCGGACGGGCTTTGCGGCGTCTGCAAGTGCGGCTTGGTCGCGGGCGAGGTCGAGCACCGCGACTTCGTGCTCTCGGCCGCGCAGCGCAAGGACTCCATCATTCTCTGCCAGTCTCGCGCCGCCGAACCGGACGGCGCCGTAGAGGTGGACATCTGAAGCAACGGGAGTTCGTGGATGACGCGAGTCTGGAAGTCCGCGCACTGACGATCGGATCCTCGGGCGGACCTGGAGTCGAATCTCAAGGAATGCGGTACCGACCAACCCGCCCTCGGCAGTGCCCCATCGTCAAAAGCGGTCAGCCGACCAGTTCGAGCCCCGAGAAGAAATACGCGATCTCGACCGCAGCGGTTTCAGGCGCATCCGAACCATGCACCGAGTTCTCGCCGACGCTCTCGGCAAATTCCGCGCGTATCGTGCCAGAGTCGGCATCAGCCGGGTTGGTCGCTCCCATGACATCGCGATTCCTGGCTATGGCGTTCTCACCTTCGAGCACTTGCACCACGACCGGATCCGAAGCCATGAACCCGCAGAGCTCGTCATAGAAGGGCCTCTCGGCATGCACTTCATAGAACTTGCCTGCCTGCGCCTTGGTGAGGTGGATGCGCTTCTGAGCGATGATGCGCAGCCCGGCTTCCTCGAACTTTGCGTTGATCTTGCCAGTCAGGTTTCGCTTGGTCGCATCGGGCTTGATGATGGACAATGTGCGTTCGATCGCCATGTGGAATCCTCGTC
>JAJEGW010000156.1 GCA_022819605.1 Silicimonas sp.
CGGATCAAGCACTTGCAAGTCCGAATAGGACCGCAACGTCAGGACCTTGCCATCCTGGCTCAGTGCGGCTCTTGGTGCCACCATCGCCGCTGCGCCAAAGGCGCCCAGTGCGGCGAAGAATGATCGGCGGGAAACATCGCCTAATAACACGTTCTTCATGGTCTACTCCCTGATGCATTGTATTCTAGAGTGATGCGGAAGTGCCGCACTGAACCGAACTGGTCGACAAATGACCAGGCCGAGCCGGCTTCAAGCACCTGCGCTGAAGTGCGGATCACGTCGGCCAAGGGGTATAGCGTTCGAAGGGGTTCATGTCCGCAACCCGAATGACGGCCTTCCGAAAAAAGCCCACACGTCGCATCTCCAGGCACGGGCGAATTGGGGACCTTCACGTAGCCCGAAACGTCCAAAGCCGAGAGTCCAGTTGCGTCATTCAATTGGCTTCCCCCCAAGTGCCGAATGAGTCGCGTCCTGAAGTTTCGCACAGTTTCGCGTTGTCACAAGACATTTCTTGAGACTCTCCCTTGCTCCCTTGGGCTTGACCAATACTCTCTGATTCCGAATTTCTCGTGCGGATCAGGAATGACAGCAGATTTCGGCAGTAAGATTTTTGAATTCGACGAAGTCGAGCACCAGTGGATTCCGATGCCTGACGGAGTGCGGCTTGCGGCGCGGATTTGGCTGCCACGCAATGCAGGAACAGTCCCCGCGATCCTCGAATACATCCCGTACCGCAAGCGAGACATGGTCCGTGCCCGGGACGAACGGAACCACCCTCACTTCGCGTCCAACGGCTACGCATGCCTTCGCGTGGACATGCGCGGATCGGGCGACAGCGAGGGCCATATGCCCGACATGTATTCGGATGATGAACTGGCTGACGCCCGACACGTGATCGACTGGATTGCCGCACAACCTTGGTGCAACGGCAACGTTGGCATGTTCGGAACTTCGTGGGGCGGCACTACCGGCATGCAGGCCGCGGTCAAGGCCCCACCCGCGTTGAAGGCCGTGATCGCGAATTGCGCGACCACCGACCGTTTCGAGGACGACATTCACTGGATGGGCGGTTGCCTCTTGACCGATGGCTTCGAATGGGGCGCCACGCTGCCCGCGATCCTCGCAGCACCGCCGGACGCGGCGACGGTCGGTCCTGGCTGGATGGAAATGTGGCGCGAGAGGCTGGCGGGGCTGAGCTTTCCGCTTTCTGCATGGATCGATCACCAGACGCGCGGATCCTATTGGCGGCGCGGTTCAGTGAAGTTCAGCACGGATAATCTGTCCTGCCCGATCCTTGCGATCGGTGGCTGGGCAGACAGGTATTCCAACTCCGTGATCGGTCTCGTCGAGGCGCGGCCCGATCTCTGCTACGGCATCGTCGGTCCTTGGGGACACCACTATCCCGATCACGGAGAGCCGGGACCGGCCATGAACTTTCAGGACGTCGCGCTGGCATGGTGGGATCGCTGGCTGAAAGACGCGCCCATGCCGAGTTGGCCTCGCCTGCGCCTCTGGCAGCGTGCCTTCGACATTCCGGTGGACCGGATCGTAACGAGGGCGGGGCGATGGGTGTCCACTGACGCCGACAGTGCGGATGCGACGGAAGCCGTTCTCTTCCCGGGGGAAGCAGGGCTCTCGTGGCAAGCCGGGCAAGGCACAAGCCTCTCAGTGCCATCCGACCTGCAGCATGGAGCCTGCGCCGGGGATACCGGGTATTTCGGACGGGTCGGCGGCTTGCCGCTCGATCAGTCTCCCGATGACGCGCGCGCGCTCTGCTTCGACACCGAACCCCTGGAGACGGATGTCCTCCTCGTGGGGCATGCGAAGCTCCACTGCGGCATTGTGCGGGAAATGGAACAAGCGCAACTGGCGTGCCGCCTGTGCGATGTCGATCCAAATGGACGATCAAATCTCGTCACCCGACAAGTCTTCAACCTTCAACACAACGACACGTTGGACGGCGACGCGCAATTTGTCTCTGGGCGGCCCTCTCATCTTTGCATGCACTTCCCCTCAACCGCCTATCGTTTCTCGAAAGAAAATCGCATCCGTCTGTGCGTCGCTGCTTCGTACTGGCCACTGGTCTGGCCTGTTCCGTGCCAGGCATCTATGCAGGTTGACACGACCGACGCCCGGCTTGTCCTGCCGTGCCCATCAGACATCTCTCCAGCGGAATCCTTGCCGCTGCCTCACATCTTGCATCCCAATCCTTCTTGGGAAATCCACTCCAACGGCCCGCTGTACCGTGAGACGGGTGAGACCGCCGAAGGAGAGGGCTTCCATCTTTGGCGGCAGCCTTGGTCAACGACCCAGTTCCCGGAACTGGATTTGAGCTTTTCGTCGAAGACCGAAATGAATTGCACAATGTCGGCCGAGGACCATGCCATTCAGAAGTGTTCCGTTTCGGTCGTCTACGAAATCGAACGACCAGACGGGACTGCACGCATCGAAAGCAACTTGTTCGGACGCAACGACCCTGACGGCCTGTCCGTTGCGTTGAAGCTTGTCGCTAGCTGGGAAGACGAGACCGTGACCAAGCGCTCATGGAAGTACCGTCACGGAGCCTGACCTCGGAAGTGGTCCACGCGTGCGGTTCTTTCTTCAGGGCTGCATGATTGCCTGACAGTTGGATCAATGCGGTTCGAAAATGTCAACTTTACAGCGCTCGCGGGGGCAAGTTGCTGCCAGCGAAGCCGTCCGCCCGGACGGTCAGACATTGCATCCTGGCGAAGGCCGAGAGATTCAGCCGCGGGTGGTTGGTCCATGCAGTCGCGGTCAAGGTCCGGTCCGCGAATTGGTTCTGCTGCCGTTCCTTGCCATCAAGTCGCACGCCTCACTCGTTCACCGCCGCAATGATCGCATCGCGGGTGATCGGCAGATTGCGCACCCGAATGCCCAATGCCGCCCTCACTGCATTGCATACTGCAGCGCCCGTCGGTCCCTGAGAAATTTCCCCTGCGCCCAACGGCAACGCATCGGCGCGTTCGATCAGTGCAACCGACAGACGCGGA
>JAJEGW010000031.1 GCA_022819605.1 Silicimonas sp.
TGTCGAGCCGGCGCAAGACCTGCTGCTCGGCGCTGTAGCTGTATCCGGCCAGTTCCGGAACCGCGTCCCGGACGGCCTTCAGCTCGCCGGCCTGCTGGACGTAGCCGAGGCTGACGCGCTTCCGGCTCCAGGCCTCGATGCGCTGCTGGAGGCCCGCGTTGTAGAGGTCGCAGAAGTGTCCGAGCATGTCCGTCAGGGCCGCTTCCTGCGCCCTGTTCGGGTAGAGCCGGTACTTGTAGCTCCTGATCAGCCGCCTGCCAATGTTCGCCATGTGTTCCAATCTATGCCAAGCCGGTCGTCATTGCAAGGGGCGCGCATTCACCTGTCGCCCGAACGCGACAGTCCCCTGCGCGAGTTCTATGGTCATGAACTTTCGGGCTTCACAATTTGCGAAGCACTGAAACCCGAATTCTTCGTACCATCCCTTGCGTTGGACAAAGGCGTCAGGGTCACCATCCGACATCACGTCCAGCAAAATTGCATGGCAGCCAGCTTCATCGGCGACGACGCATGCCTTCTCAAACACATGGTGCATGAGAATGCTGCCAATGCCGAGACCTTGGGCCCATTTGTCGACCGCAACCTGCCCGAGAAAGAGAACCGGAATTTCGCCGTGGCTCGGTGCGCCCCTTGGCCGCTTTGCCAGTTCGGCCACATTCATCGTGCCGACATTGATCGCGTGATAGCCAAGGATCATTGTCTCCCCCGGCTCTACCGCGACATAGACCCTGCTCATGTCGTATTTCTGCTGCTTTTTCGCTGACAGTTTCAGAAAGTTGTTCAACCGATCGACGCCACAGTCAAACCCGGAGTGATCATGTCGCCCCGGGTTCCAACGCTCGATGTTGATGAGAGTGTCTTCAGTCAGCACTTGCAACGCGACGCCGATAGGAAGCGGCCGCATTAAGTGCGCGTGGCGTCGGTGCGGGCGGCTTGTCGAGCGCCGCTGCAAACAGCCTAGCATCATCTGCCGTCAGCACATGGCGCGAACTGCTTTCAATGACTCGCTGCGCTTCCTTGGCAATCGCGTTGCGGAGGAACACGGACTTTTCGACACCCAGTGCAGTCGTGGCACGCTCAATCAACTCGGCCAAGCTGTCGCCATGTCGCACCTGCGTGGTGCGAGTCTGCTTCTCGCCACTTAGGCCGGTCACATTCAAATCCAGCAATTTATTCTCCTTCTTGCCTAAAATGTAGTGCATATTGCATTACATTTCAAGCAGCAGGTGCCTCTGCCACTGCACAAACATTGTGCACTGCAATGTTCGATCGGCACGGCATCCTCACGGAATCCCAGCACCGAGGGAGCACAGTGGCGCGACTGTCCCGAACATTCGCAAGTAGCGCGCACGATGGTCCCATTCAGACCAAGTTCTGGTGGGGCTACGAGCAATGACCATCGCACGTCTACGTGTTCTGCGTCAGACCTCGCCAGCCAGCAGTTCCCGCGCAATTCGCTCGACGATCGGACGGCCCTCGGCTGCTGTCATTCCGGGATGAAGGCGCTGATCGTAGAGCATGCGCAGCAACAGTTCATCCTGCGTGGTCAGGAACGCGAATTCCTCGTCGTCGTTGAAGATCGAAGGGCGCGCCTTGGGACTGTCGTTCGGCAATCCAAGTCCCTGCGCAAGTTCCTCGTGGTAGCACGACTGCCGCAGCAGCGGCGGATGCTCGGCCCGAACAACGGCGACCGCCTTGGCATAGACACCCTTCACGCGGCCCTCGGCGGCATAGACCAGGCAGAGCGTCGGTCGGCGAATTCCGAGCACTGCGCTGACGGCGGAGGCCTCTATGCCTGAGTGAATCGCCCTTAGTGCCGGACCCATCGCGCGACGCTCGTCCTCATTGACGACGAAGACGTGGAAATTGGCCCGGCGCGAAGCCAGCGTGATCGGAACGCCCGTCAACGCCGACAAGCGTCGCGCAAAGCCCGCGATGAATTCCTGGTCGCGGTTGCGAATTTCCTGCGGAACCGACGTACCAAAATGCACCTGCATGCGAATCGGGCTTTCCCAGCGGTGCAAGTGCGTTTCGGTTCGGCGGGCAACGATCCGATCTCCCACCCTGGTGAATTCCTCGAAGAACGCGATTCGCATGAAATTGTCGACAAGCTGCCGCCTTGTGAATGTTGCGTCCGGACCACCCCCGTCAACGCGCAGCAACCCTTGCGTCAGGTAGCCTTGCTGGACGCGCCCGTAGTGGTCTTGCAGCGCGCGGCTTGCGGGAGAGATGTCGGTCGACAACCGGTCACCCGGCGGAAGGAAGGCATCCAGCGAACCGGGCGACGGCATCGGCTGGCATGCGCAGAGAGCAAGCACGACGAGGCCAGCCGCAAGGGTCGGTGTCAAGCGTCCGGTTGTCACGCCGACTGCAATCCCTTCTCCATCTCAAAGGCCTGAAACAACTCGCTGCAGCGAGAACCCGTCCAGTTCTCGTTTTCCAACGCATCTCCAGGCTATCAAGGCGCTAAATGCTCCTGCGACACTTTGCATTCGATCCGCCACGTAGAATTTGCGCCAGCTCAATTCAAGCGCAATGTCGCTCTGCAAGTCTCAGGAATGGCCATCAGATCTGAGCATGATCGATTCTGACGAGATTCCAGTTCGGCGTGCATGGAACTGGCCCCGGGTCCGCAGACGAGTTCAGGCGTGACTGCCTTGCTCATCTGACACTCTCGGCCGGATCCCAGCATGCCGAATTACCTTCTGAGCAAATTGCCGACAACGGGAGCCAGGGAACACGATGGACGCATGACTTTTGTCTCAAGACGTTCCGGCGAGGGACGCATGCCGTCCTCGACCCAATTCGCGAGAGCTGTGGCCGCCCTTTGTCCCATTTCGCGGACCGGCAGGCGAACCGTTGTCAGCGCGGGTGTCGTGGCAGCCGAACTTGGCAGGTCGTCAATGCCGACGACTGACACCTCTCCGGGTACCGAAATGCCGAGTGTCTGAAGCCCGAACAACGCGCCTTGAGCCAGCACATCGGACAAGGCAAGAACTGCCGTTATCCCGGAAGGTTCGGCAAAGTCGCGCCGTGCCGCATTGGATGCAGCAAGCACGTCGAGCGGCATGGCGCAAAACCTGAATTCAACTTGGGAATCGTTCCTGAAAGCCCTCAAGCGTGCACGAGTTCGATCGTTTCCGGCCGACGGCCCGTGATAGACTGCTATGACCTGGTGGCCGGTCTCACGAAGAAGCCCGAGCGCGGAACGTGCCGCACTCTCGTTGTCGTAACCAACGGTTGGAAGGTGATACGAAGGATCAAAGTAGGAGGTTGCCACGACCGGCAATTCCCGTTTCTCGATCAATGCATCAAGAACCGGGCTGTGCGTGACCCCCGACACGATCAGCCCCTCGACGCCGATATCGACAAACCCCCTGGCGCGCTCGGCTTCCCTGTCGGGGTCGTCCTTTGTCGTCGCCACGACCAAGGACAAGCCATGTCCCGCCAGACCCTCTTCAAGCGCATCAAGAAAGCGCGAGAAAATCGCGTTATCAAGCGTCGGTACCAACGCGCCAACAACATGCGTGCGGCCCGAGTTGATCGACCGGGCTGCCGCGCTCGGCACAAAATGAAGCGCATCAATTGCTGCCTGGACTCTGACGCGCGTTCCTTCCGAAACTAAAGCGTTGGCATTCACGACGCGGGACACCGTGGCCGCGGAAACGCCTGCCATCTGCGCCACGTCTCGCAACGTGGCTCTCTTTCTATCCGGGGCACCCGCCATTTCGAAAATCCAGTGTTCGCTCCGGGCTTTCCTGCACACTCGTCTATTGACAAATGTAGCCGATCAAATTCCTAATGTAACCGGTTTCATTCCGTCCGGGGGGACTATGCTGGATCAGCAAGTGCTGCAACGCTTCTCGAACGCGGAGCAAAAAGTGCTGGGCAGGCACTTTCCCGGGTTCAGCCCACGATCTAGAGGCACCGAGTTCACGATCGATCCGCGTTCGGTTCGGAAATTCAACCTCAAGAAGGGCGACCTCCTTGCAATCAACGGCAACGGCACGGTGGCCGTCGCTGCAATTGACGTGCACGGCAAATCAAGGCCGACGCATCTCGGCTTGCAAGATCCGGTCAAGATCGACACGGAGAGTTTCCATGCGCAGCCGCTTCTTGGATGGATCGAAGCCAACGGGGGTGGGACCGACGGGACAATTCAGGCGGTGCTTATCGAGAGTTCCGAAGAACCGGTGATCCTCAAGGCGAGAGACTCGGTGACGGTCTGGCTGATCCGGCCCACAGAGCGGGAGGACCTGATTTCCGGCTCTGCGCAAGGCGTGGTCAGCGCAACCCTTCAGCCTGCAAGCGAACAAACGGTGCTGCCCGACCCGCTTGGCAAGGTGCGGGAGGAGTTCACGGTCTTGCGCGGGTCAGCGAAAGCCTACGAGATCCAAAAGGGCGAATTCGTTCAGGTCATCGACCTGGAAGGACAGCAATGCTCGGACTTCCAGGCCATTCGAATGCGTGGCCTCGATCGCGACGAGGAACTCGTGATCGACAGCACCGCGACGCGCAGCATGGTAAGACGCGCATACCCCGGACCCGGCCTCTTCGACAAGTTCTACGATGCGTCGCTTGCCCCCCTTCTGCAAGTCGTCCAAGACAGCTGCGGCCGCCATGACACGTTCGGAATGGCCTGCACGGCGCGCGGCTACGAGGAACGGGGTTTTCCGGGCCACGTGAATTGCTCGGACAACATGTCCTTCGCATTTGCTCCCTTTGGCGTCTCCCCACGGGTTGCATGGCCCGCCGTGAACTTCTTCTGGAACACCTGGATCGATCCAAATCACCAGATTCAGACCGAAGAATCACATTCACGCGCGGGGGACTTCGTCGTGATGAAGGCGCTCGACGACCTTGTCTGCACCTCCACCGCCTGCCCCGACGACATTGACCCCATCAACGGATGGAACCCGACGGACATCCATGTGCGAATTTACGGGGCGGACAACGTGATTCAGCGCGCAGTCGCGTATCGGCCAAAGGAAGACGGTCCAATGACCATGAGCCAGACCTCCGCCTTTCACCCGCGGCTTGAGCCCCTTACCAACGCCTTTGCGCCTGCTCGTGACCTGTGGGCTCCTGTCTCGTTCCCCGCCCACGGAACGCTTGAGGAGTACTGGGCCTGCAGAACCGCTGTCACCGTTCAGGACATGAGCGGACTCAGGAAATTCGATGTCATCGGACCGGATGCCGAGCGCCTTCTACAGCACGCCATGACCCGTGACGTCGCAAGGCTTTCCGTCTGGCGCGGAACATACTCGCTCTTGTGCGACGAATCCGGCCAAGTGATCGACGACGGCACGCTGTTTCGCATGGCGCCGCAACTGTTCCGCTGGTGTTGCGGCACGGAGGAGAGCGGGCGCTGGCTGACCCGACTCACCCAGGAAAGAGGGTGGCAGGTACGCATCCACGATCTTGGTGGCGCGCTGCCTAATCTGGCCGTTCAGGGGCCAAAGTCCCGGGATCTCCTGCGTGACATCCTGTTTACCCAGCCACATGTGCCGTCGCTGGAGCAGATGCGGTGGTTCGGCGCGACCGTCGCCCGACTGCACGACCGCGAGGGCGCACCCTTCTTCCTGACACGCACCGGATACACCGGCGAATTGGGTTACGAGATCTTTTGCAGTGCCGCGGACGCGATCGTCATCTGGGACGCGCTGGCAGAAGCCGGCAGGACCCACGGGCTCACGCCAATGGGCTCCGATGCCCTTGAGATCATACGCATCGAGGCGGGCTTCGCCGCACCGGGATCGGAGTTTGCGCCCGGAGTCGATGCGCTGGAAGCCGGGCTTGGATTTGCCGTCGACATGAACAAGCCGGATTTCGTGGGTCGCACCGCGCTCGAACGAAACGCTGCGTCAGAGCGACGCGTCCTGAAGGGTCTCCTCTTCGAGTGCGACGACGTCCCTTCCCACGGAGCTCCCGTTTACGACGGCGAACGACAGGTGGGCGTAGTAACCTCCGCCACGAGGTCGCCGACGCTCGAACGTGCCATTGCGCTTGCACGCCTTTCGGTCGAGCATGCCGCTGACGAAATCGTGCTGGAGGCAGGTCAGCTCGACGGCCGCATGAAGAGGCTCATGGGCAAGGTGACTTCAATTCCCTTCCTGGACCCGAGACGCGAGAGGGCACGGGCATGAGCGTTGTCGAGGTCGATGGCGTTTGGAAGATTTTTGGCGACAAGGCCGACGAAGCCATAGCCGCAGTCCGCAATGAAGGGCTTGGAAAGCCCGAAGTGCTGGACCGATTTGGTGCGATCATAGGGGTAAAGGACGCCTCGTTCACGGTCGAGGAAGGCGAGATATTCTGCCTGATGGGCCTTTCAGGATCGGGAAAGTCGACACTGGTTCGCCACATCAATCGCCTGATCGAGCCCACCACCGGCACGATCCGCATCCTCGGCGAGGACATCGGAGCGATGACGTCCGAGGTGCTGCGTGCCCTGCGCGCGGAAAAGATCGGAATGGTCTTTCAGAACATGGCACTGCTCCCGCATCGTTCGGTCAGGGACAATATCGGTTTTGCGCTCGAACTCCGAGGCAAGGATGCCTACCACCGTGCTCAGCTTGCTGACCACGCCCTGGAAACGGTTTCCTTGCACGGATACGGAGACCGGCTGCCGTCGGAACTTTCCGGCGGCATGCAGCAGCGAGTTGGCCTCGCAAGGGCGCTCGCCGCGGATCCCGAAATCCTCTTGATGGACGAACCTTTTTCCGCGCTCGATCCGCTCATTCGCCGGAACTTGCAGGACGAATTCCTGGGCCTCAGCCAGAATCTCAGGAAAACCACTGTCTTCATCACGCACGACCTAGACGAAGCGATCCGGATGGGTGACCGCATTGGAATCATGAACGACGGCGAAATTGTCCAGATCGGCACGGCCGAGGATATCGTCACAGCGCCCGCAGACGACTACGTGGCAGACTTTGTGGCGGGAATCTCCCGGCTGAAGCTCGTTTCCGCATCAAAGATCATGGTTAAGGTCGAAAGCCACGTCGCCCGGCATGGACCCATTGACGACGCTCACGAGTACCCGACCGCACGACCGGAAGACGATCTCGACACGCTCGTGGAACTTTCCACGGGCACCGAGCTTCCCGTGCTGATTCGGCACGATGGCAACACCGTTGGGATTGTGACCAAGGACACGCTCCTTCACGGCCTGCAGGGAACTGAAGCCCAATGAGCACGATTGCTGCACTGAGCGGAGCGGAACCGCGCGAAGTCGAGAGCCGGGATGTCTCGGTGACGGTTTTCGCGGATCGGAATGCAGCCTATTACGGCTCGGTCTTCGAACGTCTCCAGAAAGGCGAGCTGCCATTCTGGCACATGAACCTCGCAGGACTGCTGATTCCGTGGGTCTGGAGCGCCTGGCGCGGAGTATGGCTGATGTTCTGGGTCTCGCTCGCGCTGGACATGGTTGGGCTCGTCTGCCTGATGCAGAACTTCAAGTACGGACCTTTGCTTGCTGATGCTCATCTCGACCCCTCCGCCAACGCCATTCTGATCGAACGCTACACGCGGTGGCTGAGCGTCTACAACAACGTCGGAATCGCCACTCTCATCCTGGGCCGCCTGCTCATCGGCCTCCAGGCCAACAGGTGGTATTTCAAGCAATATTCCAAATGGCGGATCGATGAGCACACGGCTCGTGGCGTCGAGACGCGTCGCGTGGTGATCGCCGCGTTGATCCTCGTCCTCGCAGCGCCCATCACTCTTTACCGTTCAACGCAACAGAGGATCGACGAACGGGCCTGCTTCAACCAAGTACGTGCGATCGACGGCACCCAGCGACTGCTTTCCCGCTACGGCGTGACCGAAGTCTCCGACCTGACGTCCGTCATGGCTGATCGACGGGACAGGCTTGTCACCGAACGGGCGACCCTTGAAGCAAGTGCGTCCCTGACCGACGACCAGAAGAGCCGCCTCGGCGAAATCCGGCGGGAAGAGCGCCAGCTCAGGCGCGAGAACGATGCGGTCGAAGACTTCAAGACCGTCTCGGCCAAGGACCGCTTCGACTGCCTGTTCATCGACGACTTCCCGACACTTGCACGCATCGACCCGCCCGAGGACGTGACATACAGGCGCGTGCCGGACGAGGAAGCCATTGCACAGGGACGAAGAGGCGCCACGAAAGTCATCAGGCAGGTCAAGGATCCGGTGGAAGGCCGGACCGTAAACATCTTCACCTACACGGCGGAATCAATCGACATCGGCATAAATTTCCTGCGTGCGCAGTATGCCGGAATTTTCGACGCGCTCACCAACGTGCTCCGGCAGTCACTCATTCGCGTGGAAGTTGCGTTCATGCTGACTCCCTGGCCGGTCCTGGTTGGTCTCGCCATGATCCTGGCCTGGGCCTACTGCGGCACGGGCACCGTCGTGTTTGTCGGCGCTTCCCTGACATTTCTGGCGGTATTCGAACTCTGGCAGATCGCGATGCAAACAATGGCGCTGGTCGTCGTGGCGACGGCGATATGCATCTTCGTCGGTCTGCCCGTCGGCATATGGATGGCAAAGAACCGGGTCGCGAACTGGATCACCGAACCGATTCTCGACGTGATGCAGACCATCCCCTCGCTATCCTACCTCGTCCCCGCCGTCGCCTTCTTCGGAATCTCGCAGCCTCCCGCCGTGCTGGCGACCGTGGTCTTCGCCATACCGCCCATGGTGAAACTGACCGCCCTTGGCATCAGGCAGGTTCCGCAAAGCACGAAGGAGGCGGCCCTCGCCTTCGGCGCATCCGAACGGCAGCTGCTGACAAAGGTCGAACTTCCCATGGCCGTGCCGTCAATAATGGCAGGCCTGAACCAGACAATCATGCTGGCACTCTCCATGGCAACGATCTCGGCATTCATCGGCGCGGAAGGCCTGGGCGCGATCGTGACGGCCGCGCTGGGCGATGCCCAGGCCGGAAAGGGCTTGCTCGCAGGCATCGCCATCGCGCTCGTGGCCATGGTGATCGACAGAATTCTCAAGGGGATCCGCAGTTCGTTGAGCCGGATCTGAGAATGCACAAGACTCAATCTCAAATAGGGAGAAAGACCATGAGACTTACATTGAAAGCGACGGCGATTGGCGCCGTGCTCCTTGCGGCGACCAGTGCCGGTGCACAGGAAACCGTCAAGCTCTCGGACCTTAACTGGAACGGCGCCCGAGCGATCGGCCACGTCCTGAAAGCCATCATCACCGGCCCGATGGGGAGCGAGGCGGAAATTATCGAGGGCATGAACCAGCAGTCGGTCATCTATGCCGGCATGGACAAAGGGGACGGCTCGATCGACGTCCACACGGACATGTGGATGCCCAACTGGCAGTCTGCATGGGACGAATACATCGTAGGCAACGGCACGGTAGACCACAACATGCCGTACAAGGGAACTTCGAACATCTACATTCCGTTCTACATGGCCGACACGATCCGCTCGATCGACGACCTCAGGAAGCCGGAAATCGCTGCCATGTTCGACACCGACGGCGACGGCCTGGGCGAATACTGGGCCGGTGACGTGACCTGGGCTTCGACGAAGCGCTGGCAGATCAAGTTCAAGTCCTACGGCCTGGACAGCCTTTGGGAGCCGAACATCATCTCCGCCGACACGTTCAAGGCCGGGCTTGCGGCGGCCTATGCCGCGTCCCAGCCGCAGCTGTTCTATGCCTGGACACCCGAGTCCATCCATGTGCAGTTCGATCTTGTGAAAGTCGAGGAACCGGCGCGCTTCGAAGGCTGCGAAGACGTTGATCTCGATGCCGAGAACTGGCTGGAAGTTTCGCACTTCGAGTGCGTCATCGCCGACAACGACGTCTATATCGCGTTTTCGCAGTCTCTTTGGGACCGCAACCCGGCGGTGGCAAAGATGCTCAAGAACGTGCAACTCACCGGTGATGAAGTCGGACTGTGGATTCTCGAGATCTTCGAGAAGAAGCGGGACCCGCAGGAAGTCGCCGAGGAGTGGATTGCCGACAACCAGGACATCGTGAACGCCTGGATCAACGGCTGATCCGACTTCAAGTGCCTGACCGAGTCACGCGCCCCGCCCTGGGCGCGTGACCCATATCGTCCGAAGGCTCTCCTGCGATGCAGCAGGAGCTTGGGCCGGTCGCTTGACCGAAGGCCCGCGACCCTTGCCACGGCATCATGCAGTGCCGGTTTCATGTCCGGCGACGATGCGCGACTGCGCCGAATGCCGGCTGCACGATTGCTCTGCAGTTTGCTCAGTTCACTGTTTGCCGCTATTCGATGCCCAACATCTTTCGATTCGCGGCCGCATCCGAATCACCTCCTGCAAAGTCGTCAAACGCCCTTTCGGTCACGCGGATGATATGGTCCCTCACGAAAGCCGCCCCTTCCCGGGCGCCGTCCTCCGGATGCTTCAGGCAGCACTCCCATTCCACCACGGCCCAGCCATCGAATCCGGCAGCCGTGAGCTTCGAGAACACTGACACGAAATCCACCTGCCCGTCGCCAAGGGACCTGAATCGGCCCGCACGGTCGACCCAAGGCTGATAGCCCGAGTAGACCCCTTGCCGACCGGTCGGGTTGAACTCCGCATCCTTGACGTGAAACATGCGTATCCTGTCCTTGTAGATGTCGATGTTGTCCAGGTAGTCGAGGCATTGCAGCACGTAGTGCGACGGGTCGTAGAGCATGCAGGCCCGCGCGTGGTTGCCGGTTCGCTCCAGGAACATCTCGTAGGTGACCCCGTCATGCAGGTCCTCGCCGGGATGTATCTCGAAGCAGATGTCGACCCCGCAATCCTCGGCGTGTTCAAGTATCGGACGCCAGCGCGAGGCCAACTCGTCAAACGCCGTCTCGATCAGTCCAGCCGACCGCTGCGGCCAGGGATAGATATATGGCCATGCCAGCGCCCCCGAAAACGCCGCCTGTTCCGTGAGACCGAGATTTCTCGAGGCGGACAGCGCCTTCTTGACCTGGTCGACCGCCCATTCCTGCCGCGCCCCGGGATTGCCGCGCACGGACTCGGCAGCAAACCCGTCGAAGGCCGCGTCATACGCAGGATGCACTGCCACGAGCTGGCCTTGAAGGTGAGTCGACAACTCGGTCACCTCGATGCCGTTCTCGGCGGCCATTCCCTTGAACTCGTCGCAATAGTCCTTGCTCTCGGCAGCCTTCTCCAGATCGAAAAAGCGATCGTCCCAAGAGGGCACCTGCACGCCCTTGTAACCGCAATCGGCCGCCCACCTCGTGATGCCGTCCCAGGAATTGAACGGTGCCTCGTCGGCCGCGAACTGCGCCAGAAACAGCGCTGGCCCCTTCATCGTCTTCATGACGGGTTCCTCCCGGTTCATGCGTCTTCCGGCCTGCAGCGATTCGCCCCGCCGTCATCGGAAGGTACGTCATTCGGGGCCGTAAGCAACACCGCCCGGGATCGCCTCGGCTCTTGTCATGCAATACTTGGCAAAATACGGTCACGGCATGGGGATGGACTGCATAGGCGCCGATGCGCTCTCCGACAGGCTCGAAGCCAAGCGCGACGACCTTGTGGCGTTGACGCAGGAACTGGTCCGCATCCCAACCGTCAATCCTCCGGGCGAGAACTATCGCGACATCTGCGAGTTTCTTGCCCGTCGCCTCGAAAGGTCCGGCTTCACGGCAACCATCGAACGCGCCGAAGGCGCGCCCGGCGACAGCGACCGTTATCCTCGCTGGAACGTCGTTGCGCAGCGCGAGGGAGCGTCGCCAGGACTGTGCGTCCACTTCAACAGCCACATCGACGTGGTCGAGACCGGGCGCGGATGGACCTTTGACCCATTCGGGGCCGAACTCGTCGACGGGAAGATCTACGGGCGCGGATCCTGCGACATGAAGGGCGGGCTGGCGGCCTCGATCATCGCGGTGGAAGCGTTCGTCGAGGCGTATCCAGACCATCCGGGCATGATCGAGATCTCCGGGACTGCCGACGAGGAGACAGGCGGCTATGGCGGAGTCGCCTATCTCGCCGAACAAGGCCGCTTTGCACATGTTGATCACGTGATCATACCGGAACCGCTGCAGAAGGACCGCATCTGTCTCGGTCACCGGGGAGTCTGGTGGGGCGAGATCGAAACGCACGGGGAAATTGCGCATGGTTCGATGCCGTTCCTCGGCGACTGCGCGGTGCGCCACATGGGCGCGGTCCTGCGCGAAATTGAGGACAAGCTCTATCCGGCGCTTGCCGCAAAGCGCACGGACATGCCGGTCGTGCCGGAGGGCGCGCGGCAATCCACGATGAACATCAACAGCCTGCACGGCGGGCAGGCAGAGCCGCCGGAAGAGTTCACCGGCTGGCCTTCCGCCTGCGTGCCCGACAATGCGCGAATGATCGTCGACCGCCGCTACCTGATCGAGGAAAGCCGGGACGAGGTCGTGCGCGAGATCGAGGACGTGCTCGAAGGCATTGCGCGAGACAGACCGAACTTCAGCTACGACCTTCGCGAACTCTGGAGCGTGGCGCCCACGATGACCGAAAAGGACGCGCCGGTCGTCAAGGGCGTCGCCAAGGCCATCAGGGACGTCTTCGGCAGGGACCCGGACTACGTCGTCTCGCCCGGCACCTACGACCAGAAGCACATTGACCGGATCGGAAGGCTCGACAACTGCATTGCCTACGGACCGGGCCTCCTGGAACTCGCGCACAAACCGGATGAATACGTCGTGGTTCAGGATATGATGGATTCGGCCAAGGTCATGGGACTTTGCCTCATGGATCTGCTCACGACGCAACGACAGGCACCCGCCTGACCAACACAAAGGAGACACTCATGAACAGCATTCAGCAATCGGCCGCCGCCTTCGCGCTTCTGGCGCTGACTGCCGGCGGCGCATGGGCCGCAAAGGCAGACGTCACAATCGGCATTCAACTGGAGCCGCCCCATCTCGACCCCACCTCGGCCGCCGCCGGAGCCATTGACCAGGTCCTGTATTCGAACGTCTTCGAAGGCCTGACCCGGTTCGGGCCCGACGGCTCGGTAGGACCGGGCCTCGCCGAAAGCTGGGAGATTTCTGACGACGGCACGACCTACACGTTCAACCTGCGCCCAGGCGTCAAGTTCCATGACGGCACGGATCTCGAGGCCACGGACGTGGTCTTCTCGCTGGATCGCGCACGCGCCGAAGATTCGCAGAACGCCCAGAAGGCGCTGTTCGCCGGCATCAAGTCCGTCGAAGCGACCGGCCCGACCACGGTCGTGGTCACCTTGAATGCACCGCAGGGCAATTTCCTCTTCAACATGGCCTGGGGAGACGCCGTCATCGTGGCGCCCGAGAGCATTGGCGACATCAAGGGCAATCCGGTCGGCACCGGCGCGTTCAGGTTCTCCGAGTGGAAGCGAGGCGACAGCATCACGATTGTCCGCAACGCGGACTACTGGGGCGCCGCACCGGCACTCGAGCAGGCGACGTTCAAGTTCATTTCGGAACCGACCGCAGCCTTTTCGGCGATGATGGCGGGCGACATCGACGCCTTCTACTCGTATCCGGCCCCGGAAAACCTGGTTCAGTTCGAAGCGGATCCGAGATTCACGGTTCTGGCCGGCAACACGGAAGGCGAGACCATCCTTGCGATCAACAACAAGATGGAGCCCTTCGGCGATGTTCGCGTTCGCAAGGCGGTCAGCATGGCGATAGACCGTCAGGCAATCATTGACGGAGCCATGTTCGGATATGGCACGCCAATCGGAACGCACTTTGCACCGCATCACCCCGACTATGTCGACCTGACCGGGAACGCGCCGCATGACCCGGAGGCCGCCAAGGCCCTCTTGGCCGAAGCGGGATATCCCGACGGCTTCGAGACCACGCTCAAGCTGCCGCCGCCATCCTACGCACGCCGCGGGGGCGAAATCATCGCCGCGCAATTGCGCGAGGTCGGAATCGAGACCGAGATATCCAACCTTGAATGGGCGCAGTGGCTGGAACAGGTGTTTCGCGGTTACGACTACGGCCTGACCATCGTCAGCCACACCGAGCCCATGGACATCGGAATCTACGCCCGCCCGAAATACTACTTCCAGTATGACAATCCGGAGTTCCAGGAGTTGATCAGCACGTTAAGCGTCGAAAACGACCCGGCTCAACGATCGGCAATGCTGCAGGAGGCGCAACGGACCATCTCGGAAGACTATGTCAACGGCTTTCTCTTCCAGTTGGCGCTCACTTCGGTCGTGGATGCAAGGCTGAACGGAATCTGGCCCGACGCTCCGACGCAGGCCGTGGACCTTACCGGAGTCAGCTGGACGGAGTGACCATGCAAGCAGCCGGCTGACATGCTGCGCTACACCGTCAAGCGACTGGGCTCGCTTCTGGCCTCGCTGGTCGTTGCGAGCCTGGTCATCTTCGCATGCATCGAAGTCGTGCCGGGCGACCCGGCCTCCTTCATGCTGGGCATCAATGCGCAGCCGGACACGGTGGCCGCACTCAGGGACGAGCTTGGCCTGAACAGGGCGCCCCACGAGCGCTACTTCGCCTGGGTCGGCGGCCTGGTGACCGGAGACTTCGGCACGTCCTACACCTACCGCTCTCCCGTGTCCGAGATCGTGGTTGAACGACTTGCGATTTCGCTGCCCCTCGCGATCTATGCGCTCAGCCTGACGATCCTTGTCGCCTTTCCGGTCGGCATTCTGGCGGCGACTCGGCGCGGGTCGCTGACCGACATCTCGGTCATGGCGACCACGCAGCTGGGCGTTGCAATCCCCAACTTCTGGTTCGCGCTCCTGATGGTTCTCGTTTTCGCCGTAAACCTGCGCTGGTTCTCGGCAGGCGGCTTTCCGGGTTGGGACGCAGGGTTCCTGGCTGCCGTCAAGGCGCTGACGCTGCCCGCGATTGCGCTCGCTCTTCCACAGGCATCCATCCTGGCGCGCGTGATGCGCTCGTCGCTGCTCGACACACTGTCGGAGGACTACATCCGAACTGCCAGAGCAAAGGGCCTTACGGGACGCCAGGCGCTGCGGAGGCATGCGCTCCGCAATGCCCTGATCCCTGTGCTTACAATCATCGGCCTTCAGTTCTCGTTCCTGCTGGCCGGCGCGATCATCATCGAGAACGTCTTCTTTCTCCCCGGACTTGGCAGGCTCGTGTTCCAGGCGATCTCGCAGCGTGACCTGATCGTGGTCGAAAGCGTGGTGATGCTCCTGGTCTTTGCCGTGATCATTGTGAACTTCCTGGTCGATCTTGCCTATGCTTGGGTAGATCCGCGCCTTAGATCGCGCACATGACGGAGGACGGACTGTTTCGCGCGGCGTTGAGGTCACGCAACCTCGTCGTGGGACATCTGCTCGCTGCGGCCTTTGCAATCGGTGCGCTGCTGTCCCTGATCTGGACTCCGTACGACGTCACCGAGCTCACCATCGCCACAAGGCTCCAGGCGCCTTCGGCAGTTCACTGGTTCGGAACGGACCACTTTGGCCGGGACATCCTCTCGATGATCATGGTCGGCGCGCAGACCTCCATCGCGGTCGCGATCGTTGCGGTTGGAATCGGCATGGGCATTGGCGTGCCGCTCGGCCTGGCGGCGGCTGCGCGGCGGGGCAGCCTTCTTGACGAAACCATAATGCGCGGCAACGACCTGGTCTTCGCGTTCCCGAGCCTCCTCATCGCGATCATGATCACGACCGTGTTCGGGCCGTCGGCGCTGAACGCGATCATCGCGATCGGCATCTTCAACATCCCGGTGTTCGCGCGCCTGACGCGCGGAGCGGCGCTCCCGCTCTGGACCCGCGCCTACATCCTGTCCGCACGGGTTTCCGGCAAGGGGCCGGTGCGGATTTCGGTCGAGCACATCCTGCCCAACGTGACAAATCTCCTGATCGTTCAGGGCACGATCCAGTTTTCGCTCGGGATTCTTGCCGAAGCGGCGCTGAGCTACGTGGGCCTGGGGGTCCAGCCCCCCACACCCTCCTGGGGCCGGATGCTTGCGGACAGCCAGACGCTGATCGCCATCGCGCCGCACATGGCGATGTTTCCCGGTTTCGCCATACTCCTGACGGTGCTCGGCCTCAATCTTGCGGGCGACGGCCTGCGCGACCTCCTCGATCCTCGGATCCGGAACGCTTAGCCGTGGCCCTTCTCGATATCCATGACCTGGTCTTGTCGATCCACGGTACGCCCATCCTGAAGGGAATCTCGCTCGACATTGCACCTGGGGAAGTTTGCGGCGTGATCGGCGAGAGCGGCTCCGGCAAGTCGCTCACAGCGCTTTCGGCGATGCAGCTCCTGCCCGAAGGCTCGGACTGCAGCGGCCAGATCACTATTGCGGGCCGAGATGTCCTCTCGATGCGCGAAACCGAGCTCTGCAGAATGCGCGGCGCAGACGTCGGCATGGTGTTCCAGGAGCCCATGACGGCATTGAACCCGGTCCAGACGATCGGGCACCAGGTTGCCGAGACCATCCTGATTCACGAAGGCACGAGCAAAGTCGAGGCAATGTCCCGCGCCGCCGAGACGCTCGCCCGCTGCGAACTTCCGCAGTCCAGGTTCCCGCTCGACCGCTATCCGCACGAGCTTTCCGGGGGACAGCGGCAACGGGTCGTCATTGCCATCGCGATAGCGCTCGGCCCGAAGCTCCTTATCGCCGACGAACCAACGACCGCGCTTGACGTCACGACCCAAGCCGAAATCCTCTCGCTTCTTCGACGTCTCGTGGACGAGGACGGCATGGGCCTCATGCTGATCTCGCACGATCTGGCGGTCGTGACCGGCCTCGCCGACGACGTCGTCATCATGAAGGACGGCGAAGTCGTGGAACGGCGGACCGCCCGCACGCTCCACCGTGACATGACGCACCCTTACACCAAGGCGCTTTTCGAAGCTTCGGGCCATCAGCCCGACCGCACGGAATCGCGGATCGAGGAGTCCATTCTGAAAGTCGAGAACGTTTCGCGCGACTACCTGCTGCCGCGTCGCACGTTTCTGGGCGCACACCCGACAATGCGCGCCGTCGACGACGTGCGTTTCGAGATCCGCCGTGGCGAATGCGTTGGCCTTGTGGGCGAAAGCGGCTGCGGAAAGTCCACGCTGACCCGTGCGATTCTGGGACTTGAACCTGTACAGGAAGGACGGATCACCCTCGACGGCCGGGACGTGTTCACTGAACCGGACGTTCGCCGAAAGATGCAGGTCGTGTTCCAGGATCCGTTTGGATCGTTCAACCCGCGCCACAGGGTTGCGCGGCTGGTCAGCGAACCCTTCCATCGTCTCAAGCGTTCGGCGACGTCGGACGAAGTTGACGAGGCGTTGACGTCCGTAGGACTGGCACCGGAAGACAAGCACAAGTACATACACGAGTTTTCCGGCGGCCAGCGGCAGCGCATCGCCATCGCGCGCGCGTTGATCATTCGCCCGGAACTCATCATTCTCGACGAGGCCGTTTCGGCGCTCGACGTATCGATCCGGGCTCAGATCCTCGACCTCCTGGTCGACCTGTCCGTCACGTACGGCCTGACCTACCTGTTCATCACGCACGACCTGACGGTTGTCCGCTCGATCGCCGACCGGATTCTCGTCATGCATGCAGGCCGGATCGTTGAACAAGGGAACACGGACGACGTATTCGAGACCCCGCGCGACGCATACACCCGTCGCCTGCTCGACTCGGCACCGAAACTGCCCGTGTGACGCAAGGAGGACAGACATGACATTCAAGACTCTCCTCTCCCGAACCGATTGTCGTTTCATTGACGGCCGCTGGGAGCCGGCAGGCGAAGGCAGGACGCTCGCATTGAACGATCCTTCCGTGGGCAAGCCGCTCTGCGAGATCGCCCGCTGCGACGCAAGTGACGTCGACGACGCCATCACGTCGGCCAAGGCATCGCTTGCGAGCGAATGGGGCGCGGCCACGGCGGCAGAGCGCGGGCGCATCCTGTGCCGGATCGGGCAGGAGGTGCTGAACCAGGTCGACACGCTGGCCAGGATGGAGGCCATGGATGTCGGCAAGCCGCTCACGCAGGCACGCGCGGACGCCGTCGCACTTGCCCGATACATGGAGTTCTACGGAGGTGCTGCCGACAAGCTGCACGGAGAGACCATCCCATATCTGGACGACTACACGGTGTACACGCTCCGCGAGCCGCACGGCGTAACGGGGCACATCATCCCCTGGAACTATCCGATGCAGATCATCGGCCGCTCAGTGGGTGCCGCACTTGCGACGGGCAACGCATGTGTTCTCAAGCCCTCCGAAGACGCCTGCCTCACGGCCCTTGCCTTCGCCGAACTCGCGTCCCGTGCCGGGCTGCCACCGGGCGCGCTCAACGTGGTTCCGGGGCTTGGCACTGAGGCCGGATCGGCGCTTTCGGCGCATCCCGGCGTTGACCACGTCTCGTTCACCGGATCGATTGCTGTCGGCAAGATGATCCAGGCGGCCGCGGCAGCGCATGTCGTACCCGTCACGCTCGAACTGGGCGGCAAGTCTCCGCAGGTCGTCTTTGCGGATGCGGACATTGAGGCCGCCCTTCCGTTTCTCGTGAATGCAGGAATTCAGAACGCGGGCCAGACCTGTTCCGCATCGTCCCGCATCTTGGTTGAGCGATCACGCCATGACGAAATCGTGGCCCTGATGTCGGAGCGCTACACTGCGCTGCGCACAGGCCCCGCGCTCACCGACCTGGACGTCGGACCACTGGTTTCGGACACCCAGAAGTCAGTCGTCGAAGGGTTCCTTGCCGAAGGCTCTGCATCACAGATCGTGGCGCAGGGCGAGATAGTCGAGGAGGCGCCTGAAGGCGGCGCCTATGTCGCCCCTACTCTATATGCAGGAGTCGAACCCGGGCACGTTCTCGCACAGGACGAGATCTTCGGTCCCGTGCAAGTGGTCATTCCGTTTGATGACGAAGATCACGCAACGGCCATTGCGAACGGCACGAAATACGGACTTGTCGCGTCGTGTTGGACGCGGGACGGCGCACGCCAGATGCGCATGGCCAGGAAGCTCCGTGCCGGTCAGGTCTTCCTCAACAACTATGGCGCGGGCGGCGGCGTGGAACTCCCGTTCGGAGGGCGCGGCCTGTCGGGACATGGACGGGAAAAGGGATTCGAGGCCATGTACGGCTTCACCGTTCTGAAAACCGTTGCAGCGCTGCATGGATAGGGGACCCAAATGCGGTTGAAAGGGAAGGCTGCCATCGTGACCGGCGGCGCATCCGGATTCGGAGCCGGCATCGCCGGCAAATTCCTTGCGGAAGGCGCACGAGTGATGATCGCAGACGTGAACGGCCATGCCGCCGACGCGAAAGCGCGGGAGCTTGGCTGCGAGGCCATCGAGACCGACGTCTCAAGTGACAGCGACGTTGCCGCAATGGCGGCCTCCGCGCGCTCGGCATTCGGGAAGATCGACATCCTCGTCAACAATGCCGGGGTGACGCACCTGCCCTCACCACTGGACGAGGTCAGCGAAGCGGATTTCGACCGCGTTTTCGCCGTCAACTGCAAGTCGGTCTACCTGACGGCCCGGCATGTTGTGCCCGCGTTCAAGGAACAGGGTTCCGGCGCAATCCTCAACGTGGCGTCGACGGCTGGCGTAAGCCCGAGGCCCCGGCTCAACTGGTACAATGCGTCGAAGGGCTGGATGAACACGGCAACCAAGACAATGGCGGTCGAACTGGCTCCTGTCGGCATACGCGTGAACGCGCTGAATCCCGTGGCGGGCGAAACGCCGCTCCTGAAGAGCTTTCTCGGAGAGGACACGCCGGAAATGCGGGCCAAATTCCTCGCGACGATACCCTTGGGCAGATTTTCGACGCCTGAGGACATTGGCAACGCGGCCTGCTACCTCTGCTCCGACGAGGCCAGCATGGTGACTGGAGTCTGCCTTGAAGTTGACGGCGGGCGCTGCATTTAAGCTTCTGCCCAAACCGGCAATCACGGATCTAGCCGTCAATCAAGCTGGCAGTCTCGTTGAGGGGGCGTTTCCGGCTGCCGCCAGCGCAAGGAGGGCGCAGCCCGACTGGGGCTGGCGGCAGACGGAACGACGCTCTTTCTCCCCATCCCGGGGCCTCCTTTGGTGTCTGCGGCTGGCCGGGTAATGGCCTTGCGATCATTCTCGAGCAAAGGAGCGCAAGGTGCCCGGCCACCATGTAACGGACAACCAGATGAGGTCTTTCATGAAACACAGGAAATCACACTCGACGAAAGCGGCGGCCGCGAAGGCCGGCTTCAGCGCCCGCAGCAGCTACCGGATCAACCGGGACCCGACGCTTCCCTCGCAAAAGAAGGCCCCGCGGGGGAGGCGACGCCCAGACCCTCTGGCCGGGATATTCGAGGAAGTGGTCGTGCCGATGCTGGAAGGCGATTCGGACAATCGCGCAGTCGGCGTGTTCGAGGAACTGATGCGGCGTCAACCCGAGCTGGACCCGGGCGTCCGTCGCACCCTGGAGCGCCGCATTCGCGACTGGCGGGCGCGCCGGAAACACAACTGGACTCCCGAACTCGTCTCGAATTGTGCCTAAAGAAACAGTATTGGGCCTAGGCGCTGCACCAACGAACCTTGGCATCGGCAGCATATATGCTATCAAGAGCCAATGCAGCGCGTCGTGATCGATACCAATGTCTTCGTCTCCGCAATCATGGCGCCGGCGGGAGCGCCGCGTCATGTCTTGCGGTTGGCATTGCGTGGCGAGATTGCCCCGATCATAGGCAATGCGCTTTTCTGCGAGTATGAGGATGTTCTCGCGCGAGACGCATTGTGGGACAAGTGCCTGTTGGATCGTGGCGAACGCGACTCGCTGACCGATGCCCTGATGAGCGTTTCGATTTGGATGCCCGTGTATTTCTTGTGGCGTCCGAATTTGGTCGACGAGGGCGACAACCACGTTCTTGAGCTTGCGGTTGCTGGTGGCGCCGAAGTCATCATTACGGCGAACAAGCGGGACTTCAGGCGAAGTAACCTGCATTTCCCGTCGGTCAGGATCGAAAGTGCCGGGGAGTTTCTGGAAAGGAGAAAGCCATGAGTACACTGACTATTCGTCTGCCGGATGACCAACATGAACGCCTCAGGGCGCTGGCTCTGCATCGCGGGCTCAGTCTTAACAAGCTGTTCGAGGAGTTTTCGACCAAAGCCCTGACAGAATTCGACGTGGAGACGCGCTTTCGTGCAAGGGCGGCGGCCGGGAATCCGAATGCCGGGCTGGAACTCCTGGATAAGCTGGATGCACGGTTTGGCTGAACCGACATTCCGTCAATGGACTTGCTCGACGTCGAATTCCGACATCCAATCCCCAGCATCGCTGCGAGCAACCGGGCCGACTCGATCAATACGCCTGCCTTGCCAGCCCCTCTTGAGGGTCGAAACGGCCTGCGTGAGAGTATTCAGAATCTCTGACAGGTGCAAAATCTTGCAGCACTCGACGGCCGGGAAGGAGTATGTGCCCCGGCTGGCGATACGCGATCATTGGTTCATGTGGATGCCAGTTCCGGACCTCGATCACGTGAGAGCCACCTCAAGGAATGTGTCTCGCCGTGTGTGTAGCGCCGTTCACAAGGAGCATCTGGATATCTTGTGGCAGACCATTGCCCCAATTGTCTCCCTTGAAATGGATGATGACATGCTTCTGCGGCTGGAGGGCGAAGCCTCCAATCAATGATCTGAGTCGAGCTCCGCGGTGGGAGGATTCCTGCTCCGGGTGTCGTTCTCTGCAGGACAGGTTGAGAGACGGCTGCTGCTGTCACGCCTCGGGCCCATCTCGCGGGTGATCGCGGCGGTGTTGAGCCCCTGCCGCCTCCAGTCATGGATCATCACGAATGAACGCAACAAAGTGGTCCCCGCGAATGTTGATGGCATACCTGTATTGCGAGGCCATGATCGAAGATTCTCGAAGCTCGTTCAATCGATGCAGTGCAACCCGTCCAACAATCCGACACACGGCCTCGCCACACGAGTCCGCAAGACCCCGTGTATGCGACGGCGTTCAACTCCCGAATGTGATGGGCCGACTGGACACCAAGGTGCCGTTCCAAGGGGAAGCCGGCGGTTGGTGGTTCTCGGTCAGGGGCCAAGCCCGCGCAACGAAAGTGTCAGGTTAGATCACCGGTCGCATCTGTTCTTGTCGAGCTCAGTCAAAACCTCGTCCAAACCGGCGACCGGGGCAGGCTTGGGCGGCGGTCCCGGGCCTGTCAGCGTAAGCGGCACGAGTTCGCCAGACCGGATCGCCTCGGCTAGGGACGCATCGGCGAGAACCGAATTCCGGGCCTCCCTAGGCGGGCCCAATTCCGCCACCACAAGGTCACGATCGGTCACCAAAACCGTCTCGCCTGACGCCGCGAGCCGAACGTATTCGCTCAACTTTCTGTTCAGGACCTTGATGCCGACCGATCTCATGCGGTCAAGGTAGCGACCGGACGCGATCGCATCAACCGGCAGCACGGCTTTTCACGCTGCCAAGCTGAGCATGAACCGGCAACACCGCTGGGCCAAGCCGTGCGCGATCCCGAGCTCCGTGAGTTGATGTGCGGTAGCAAGGCGGCAATGGCATCGAATGGCGCCGCCTTGCCGCCTAGGGCCTGCCTGCGGACTCAGTCGGGGGGTAATGTTGAGCAAGGGCGATACGGTGGCAATCAATGCCGCTTCGACACGCCACTACTTCGGCCGCGACGGCGACGATTGCGTCGTCGTCGAAAATTGTGTCATCGGATGGCAGGGCACACTTGATTCATTCCGCAACGAGCGCAACATCCGCGCCCGCCGCCTGGAAACGGCCCAAGTTGCCGTAGAGCGCGCGCAGCATGATGCCGCGTGCGCCGTTCATGTCCCGGTCGACGACGATGCTGCCGTCCGAGACCGTCTTCGCGCCGC
>JAJEGW010000107.1 GCA_022819605.1 Silicimonas sp.
TGGCTCTGCCCGTTGAGGCGGGACTGGAAGCGCACCCTCAACCGGTAGAATCCTGCCCGGGCGCAGCCAGAGCGAGTTCCGCGCCGACAACTTGACAAGCGGGCAGCTGTCCCGCCATCACTCTAGGACCGAACGGTTACATAGGTTCTGCCGCACGCAATGCGGAACAGTTTCCATCGGCAGCGACCCCTCCTGAAGGGAGGGGCTTGCGGGGCGGAGTTCCGAAGGCCCATGCTGACCAGCACGAGAAAGGAGACTTCCATCCGATCCGCCCTGAACCATACGTCGAGGTTCGACCCGGGGATGCTTCCTCGGTTCCAGGCTCTCGGAGGTTCGCTCGCAGACATGCCGGTTCGGGCACGAAACGGGGCGAACCGGAACGCGGGTGGTCAGGTTGTGCGAGGGGAGCCCGGCTCCGGCCGACGTCACCGGAGAAGCTCGCGCGACGCCGAGGGCAGCGCAAGCCGCGTCTTCGTCCTCGACAGGCGGGGCGGTCCGCTGATGCCGTGCCATCCGGCGGGGGAAAGTACGCTCCTGAAGAGGGAGACAGCGACGATGCGCGGCACGCGAGCCCCCGCATTCGTTCCCTTCCTGAATGAAGGGGTTCCTTGCGGGGTGGACAGATGACGACTCCGGAGCCAGGCAAGAAAGAGGAGCATCCCGAGACCCGGGGAGCCGAAGGGAAGGGTCGACGCCTGCGGACAGGTCTCGGAATGATGCTGTCGCTTGCAGCGGCCATTTGCCTGATCGTCGTGTTGGCGCTGGTCCTGTCAGGGCGGCCGCTGCCGCTGCCGGATTTCGCGCGCGTCATGGTCGAGGACAGGGTGAACGCCCTTTCCGAAGATGTCGTGATCAATCTGGGAGGCTTAAATCTCTCGATCGAGCGCAATGGATCGCCGCTGCTCCTGATGCGGGACGTCCGTGTGGCGCAACGTGACGGCGGTTCGCTTGCGCACCTGAACAGCCTTGGCGTGGGCCTGTCGCTCGAACGCTTGTTGCGTGGCAGCGTTGCCGTCTCGCGCATGCGCCTGGACGGCGCGCAGGTCACGGTGCGACGCAACGGCGAAGGGAGGTTTTCCTATCGTTCGCAGGAGGAGTTCTGGGAGTCGGAGGCGGAACCGCTTCCCGGACTGCTCGAGGAAGTCGATCGGTTCATCGGTGGTCCGGCGTTGTCGTCTCTGGAGGAGGTGCGGGCGACGGGAATCGTGCTGACCCTCGAGGACGCCCGAAGCGGACGGATCTGGCAGGCATCGAATGCCTCGGCGGTGCTCCGGCAGGCCGAGGACTTGCTGACGGTTTCGATGAATTCGGATGTCTTCAGCGGCACTGACGATCTTGCCCAGATGCAGCTTTCGTTTTCGAGGAGCCGCGACACCGGACGCGTGTCGCTCAGTGCCCAGGTCACGGACATGCCGGCGACTGACATTGCGCTGCAGTCTCCCGTACTTTCCCTGCTGGGCGTGCTTGATGCGCCGATTTCGGGGTCCGTGCGAACGGAACTTGGCCCGAACGGCGAGTTGATCTCGCTCGCGGGGACGCTGGATATTGCGCGGGGCGCGCTTCGCCCGACCGAGGTTGTTCCGCCTGTGGAATTCGAGTCCGCACGGGCCTATTTCACGTTCGATGCGGAGCGGCAGAGAATCCTGCTCTCGGAGGCATCATTTTCCGGTTTGGGCGGCGAAGCCCGCGCCGTTGGCCATGTCTATCTGCGCGATCTTGACGGGGTTTGGCCGCGTTCCTTCCTTGGCCAGTTCAGGATCGAGAGGCTTGCCTATTCCGGCGATATCTTTCAGGCCCCGCTGTCCTTTGAGGATGTCAGGATGGATGTTCGGCTGAGGCTTGAGCCGTTCTCGGTGGAGCTGGCCCAACTCGTGGTGAATAACGAGGGCGTTCCCCTGCGCGCAAGCGGCAGCGTCCGCGTCCGCGACGGTCTTTGGCATGCGGCGATCGACGCGACGACCGACAGGGTCGGCCCGAGGCGTGTCCTGGATCTGTGGCCGCAGGCATTGGCGCCCAAGACTCGAAGCTGGCTGTCAGACAAGGTGAAGGGCGGTGTGCTCCACAACGCGTCGGCAGCTGTTCGCTACACGTCCGGAGGCATGGAGCCCGAGTATTCCTTGAGTTTTGAAGTCGCAGACGGGGCCGCAAGGGTCCTGTCCGGAATGCCGACGCTCGACGGCGTAAAGGCCTTGGCCACGATTCGTGACAAGGCTTTCGTCCTGGCGATGCATCAAGGAGGAATGACGGTCGGAACCGGCGACAGGATTGATCTTGCCGGCTCCGTGTTTCGGGTTGACGATGTGCGGACGAAGCCGGCGCAAGGCGTCGTCGAGATTGACGCCGCGGGGTCATTGACCCCTGTCCTCATCGCGCTGAACGGCCCACCACTGAGAATCATGGAAAGGGCCCGACAGCCTACGGACATTGCGCACGCCGATGCAGAAGTGCGTGCGGTCGTACGTCTGCCCTTGAAAGACAACCTCCGGCCGGACGACGTCACGTATCAGGTTGACGCGCGAATCCGAAACGTGCGTTCGGAACTGCTGGTGGAGAACCGCGTTTTTCTTTCGCCGGAACTGGTGCTCGCAGCGAACGAGTCCGGGATTGGCCTCGTAGGATCCGCGACACTGGATGACGTTCCGCTGACCGCAAGCTGGCGTCAGCCCATCGGGGAAAATGCATCCGATGGGGGCCGTATCAAGGGGACCGTGGTCCTTTCTCCGGAAGCCGCGGCTGCGTTTGGCGTGCCATTGCCGCCGACATCGATCAGTGGAAGTGCCGTTGCGCAATTCGACCTTGCATTGCCGTTGACCGGTCCGGCACGGCTGAGTCTCGCATCTGATCTGAAGGGGATTGCGGTCACGGTGCCGGGAACAGAGTGGAGCAAGCCGGCGGATGCCGGCGCCACGCTTGAAGCGGAGGCAACTTTGGGCGATGCGCCGGAAATCGAGCGCCTCTCCTTCTCGGGCGACGACCTGTCGTTTGTCGGGTCGTTCGAGCTGTCCGATGGGGGTCTTGGGCGAGCGGCATTCGATGAAGTCAGGATCGGAGACTGGCTGGATGTTTCCGCCGAGCTCTCGACAGGCTCTGGCGGAACGGTTGTCGCGATCACGGGAGGCACCCTTGACCTGCGAGAAAGCGCATTCGGCGGCGACGGAGGATCCAGCGGGACGGCGAATGCTCTGATCGACATCACGCTGGACCGGCTGATCGTGTCGGACAGCATCGTGCTGACGCCTTTCGTTGGTCAGGTTGAGAGGGAAGCCAAGGGTTTCTCCGGCGGAATCGAGAGTCGCGTGAACGGGCGCACGGAGATTGCGGGAAGCCTGCTGCCTACGGATGGCGGTACCGCCATTCGCATACAGTCGGATGATGCTGCCGGGGTCCTTCGGGATGCGGGCATAACGCCGAATGCAAGGGAAGGAGTGCTTGACCTTGCCATGGTTCCGGTTCCGGGCGCGGGCGGCAAGACATATGACGGCGAATTCCAGATCATGGGCCTGCGCCTCAGGAAGGCGCCGGCAATGGCGAAACTGCTTGATGCGATCAGCGTGGTTGGTTTGCTGGACCAGCTCGATGGACCTGGAATCAAGTTCGCAAGGGTCGACGGGAGCTTTCGCATGACCCCGGGCCAAATTCGCATCCGCGAGGCGGCGGCGGTCGGCGGTTCGCTCGGGCTCTCCGCGAACGGGGTCTATCAGCTGGATACCAAGGCACTGGATGTGGAGGGCGTGATTTCACCTGTCTACTTCCTGAACGCGATCGGCTCGATATTCTCGCGCAGGGGAGAGGGACTGTTCGGCTTCAACTATCGCATTGCCGGTTCGACGACCGATCCGAAAGTCTCGGTCAATCCCCTGTCAATTCTGACGCCCGGGATGTTCCGCGAGATTTTCCGTGCCAATCCACCGGCGGAGAACTAGATGAAAGCCTTGCATTTGACGGCGCGGGCGGTCAGCGGGATCGATTCCTGGCAAGGAGGACGGGCCTGCGGCTGTCGGCCTTCGTCAGAACTTCGCGTGGCATCGGCGATGCCGCGATGCCCGGGCTCAAAGGGGCGGTACATGACGAGGCGTGCGGGAATGGCGCATCCGCAAGTCGAGCGACGATTGCGCATCCAACTCCGACACTCCGTCAAGTCAACGCACAGGCGGCGCGTCGAGCAGCCACGCAATTGATGTCCGACTTGATTCCCGTGCGTCTATCCGACTTCGACTTTGACCTGCCTGAGCACCTGATCGCGATCCGACCGGCACGTCCGCGATCGTCCTCTCGACTTCTGGTTGCGACGAAGAGCGACTGCATCGATGCACGTGCCATTGATCTGCCGAATCATCTGCGTCCAGGTGACCGCCTCGTGCTGAACGACACGCGCGTCATGCCGGCGCGGCTGACCGGGATGCGGTTGCGCGAAAGCGCGGCCGGCGAGACCCGGGCAAAAGTCGAGGCGACCCTGCTCGAGCCATGCGCTGATGGAACCTGGGAGGCACTGCTGAGGCCGTTGAAGAGAGTGCGCGAGGGCGAAGTCATCGAATTCTCGAACGATCTCTCTGCCGTGGTTGAGCGCTCGGGAGAAACGACCGTCCGTCTTGATTTCAACCTCAAGGGGTCCGACTTTGAAGTTGCGCTTGCGGAAGCGGGTGCCATGCCGCTGCCGCCCTATATCGAAAGCAGGCGGCCGGCGGATGAACTTGACCGACAGGACTATCAGGCCATCTGGGCGAGAGAGAGCGGCGCCGTTGCCGCACCGACCGCTTCACTGCATTTCGACAGTGCGCTCCTGGCCGGACTTGACAGGGCCGGGATAGATCGCAGCTTTGTCACGCTTCATGTCGGTTCGGGAACGTTCCTTCCCGTCAAGACTGACGACATATCTGACCACAAAATGCACTCCGAACGCGGAGTCATCTCGGAATCTGCGGCTGCAGAGATCATGAAGACCCGGGAGTCCGGCGGGCGGGTCATCCCGGTTGGAACAACAGCGTTGCGGCTGCTCGAGTCCGCCGCAGACGCGGACGGGACCATCAGGCCATGGAAGGGCTCCACGGAGATATTCATCACGCCAGGCTACCGGTTCCGCATTTCCGATGCGCTCATGACCAATTTCCACTTGCCGCGGTCCACGCTGATCATGCTGGTCTCGGCCCTAATGGGCTTGGATAGAATCCGCGAGGTCTATGTCCATGCAATCGCGCAGGAGTATCGGTTCTTCTCTTACGGTGACGCTTCGCTGCTTCTCCCCGGGGAGTGAAATTCTGGCCGCAAAAGGGTGCTCAGGTGCGGGCTCAGGTCTTGCCGCCTGGAGCGTTCAAGTCCTGATCTTGGCCTTGTCTGGTGCTGCCTGGGGCGTCTGAATTCCAATCGCGATCAGGTCTTGTCTTGGCTCCAACACAAGTCTCCGAGTCGCAGATCGCGCGAAGCGCTTCTGGGGGCGCCGAAACCTGGAAACCTGATTCGTCCGCAGGACTGAAACTGCCCGCAAGGACAGGTGCCTGCAGTGCAGCGCGCGGAAGAGCTCTTGACGGTTCTTGCCTCTGCAATTGCCCTTCCGGCACGACAGGTTGCGGCATTTGATGGTCAAGCTGATTGGCTGGCTGCCCTGCAGCGCGCCCACAGGCATGAGCTCCAGCGCGTGAACGAGTGGCAGCGCCGTCGAATGGCAGGATACGGCGCCAAATGTCCCAACGAAGGAGGATTCCCTCCGTCGCCGAATTTCGGCGGAAGCCAGGAAGGCCGGATACGGGCGGCAGATGCAGCGCGTCCGGCAGCAGGCCTTGCGGGGAAATCGGATCCCCGAGATCAAGTGGTTTTCGGCCTTGCGGGCAGCAACCGCAAGGGCGCGAAAAGGCGCTGATGTTCGAATCAGACTTCGAGCCGTGGCGCGTTCCTGCCGGCAGGCGCGCGCAGGGTGAGTTTCCGACATTTCCTCGTCGCAGATGAACGCTTGACGCGTTCCCGTTGCGTCTATCCGGAGGAAAAACGGGGCAAACGGAGCACGCCGATGCTAAGGGTCATAGGCAGCGTCTGGGCACTCTTGCTCGGCATGTTCCTCTTGATGGTCGGAAACGGGCTCCAGGGCTCGCTCATTGGGATCCGCGGCGCGATCGAGGAATTCTCGACCACCGAACTCGCGGTCATCACTTCGGCCTACTTCGCCGGGTTCCTCTTTGGCTCGCGCATGGCGCCCGCAATGATTCGCCGCGTCGGTCACGTCAGGGTCTTCGCGGCTCTTGGCTCGTTCATCTCGGCGGTGCTGATTCTCTATCCAACGATCACCTTGCCATGGGCGTGGATCCTGATGCGCGTGATCATCGGCTTCTCGTTCTCTGGAGTGTACGTCACGGCCGAGAGCTGGCTGAACAATGCATCGCCAAATGAGAGCCGTGGCAAGGCACTGTCGCTGTACATGATCGTTCAGATGTCCGGCATAGTGAGCGGCCAGGCGCTCTTGAACGTTGCGGATCCGGCTGGGTTTGAACTGTTTGTCATTCCGTCAGTCCTGGTCTCATTCGCGTTTGTTCCGATCCTGCTCGCGGCAACGCCGACGCCTGGCTTCGCTGCGACGAAGGCGATGAACCTTGCCCAGCTCTACCGGGTTTCTCCAACCGGGATCGTGGGCATGTTCTTGCTTGGCCTGATCTTCTCTGCGCAATTCGGAATGGCACCGATATATGGAACGGAGGCAGGCTTCACCGTCTCCGAGATCGCGCTGTTTGTCTCCGCGATCTTTGTCGGCGGCATGGTTTTGCAGTACCCGTTCGGATGGCTGTCGGACCGGATGGACCGCCGAGTGCTGATCTTTGCGGCTGCCGCGGGAGGTTCCATCGGCGGGAGTATCGGTTTCTTTTGGGGAGGCACGTTCGGCATGGCGCTGGTGGCCGGCTTCGTACTGGGCGGTGTGTCCAATCCGCTCTATGCGCTCCTGATTGCATACACGAACGACTATCTCGAGCCGGACGACATGGCCTCGGCGTCGGGCGGCTTGATTTTCGTGAACGGGCTCGGCGCCATTGTCGGCCCGATCATCGTCGGGTGGGCCATGTCGACCGTCGGACCGAACGGTTTCTGGTTGTTCATGGCTGCCGTAATGATCGTGTTGACGGCATATGTGGCTTTCAGGATGGCGCGGCGCACGTCGGTATATGCGAGCGACGATGCGTCTGGCACGGTGAGCTACGCGCCAGTCCTGCCGACGGCAACGCCTGTTGCCGTCGAGGCGGCGCAGGAGATTTATGCCGAGAACACGGAAGCGGAAGCGGAAGAGGCTGAAGACTCGCAGGGTCCTGCTTGAACGGGCGCGGCCGCCCGAAGGCCTCGCAATGCCGAATCCAGCCCTTGCGGGCCAGATGTCGGCAGCAACGCACACGTCTTTCGCTCCGCCCGCCGATGTGGCCAAAGTGCCATGCCGCTCCCGACAACATTCACGAATGCAAGAACTGTGTTGCGGTAGATGCCTGATCGAATGTAAAGCGGGTGTGACGCTGAGTCGTCCTTGGGGGGCGGAAACGGAGCGACCAAAGGTGGTGTTTCATGTCAACCCCCGAAGAAATACTGGCATTTTGGCTGAATGAGATCGGACCGTCCGGATGGTATAAGGGCGGCGAGGATCTGGACCAGGAAATCCGAGACCGATTCCAGGGCGATCATGAAGATGCCTGCGAAGGCAGGCTTTCGCTTTGGCTTACCTATCCGGCAGGGGCTCTTGCGCACATCATCGTGACCGACCAGTTCCCGAGGAACATGTACCGGGACAGTCCAAAGGCGTTCGATTCGGACAGGCTGGCCAAAGCGGCTGCCAAGATGGCGATCGGGAAGTGCTGGGACACGCGGTTTGGTGAGCCTGAGCGACAGTTCTTCTACATGCCGCTCGTGCATTCGGAGTGCCTTGAGGATCAAGATCGCGCGGTTCGCCTGATCATGTCGCGGATGCCCGAGACGGGCCATAATTCATTGCCGCACGCGCGTGCGCATCGCGAGGTGATCCGTCGCTTCGGCAGGTTCCCCACGCGCAACGAAGCGCTTTCGCGGGAAAGCAACGCTGCCGAGCAGGCCTATCTCGATTCCGGTGGCTACAGTGCCGTCGTCGAAGAGATGCAGGCGGCCTGAACGCCTGGAAAGAACCTTCCCGTGCGGTGAAGAAGCCATGTGTTGAGGGTCGGCGAGGCGGACGAAACAAGCGGCAAGCAACTCGCCATTGGTGGAGCGCGCCGTGCTGTTCGCCCATTCTTAAGAATGCCGCCTTCACGTGTCTTCCTGCAATTTGCAAGACATCCATGTCGGAATTGAATTGCTGCGCGCCCCAGCTTTGTTCTCGGCCTGAACCATCCATATGAACCGTGCGCCCGCAATCGGCAGCAGTCGCGAAATCGCATGGCGGACATTCCCAAGTTTCAATGGTCCATGGGTGACTCCCGGCCGTGTTTGTGGCAGATAGTTTAACGTCAAACAATTTATGTGCTGGAGAGCGGCATGGCTGAGAAGGCATATGATGTCATCGTGATTGGCGCGGGGCCCGGGGGCTATGTTGCCGCGATTCGTGCCAGTCAACTGGGTCTCAAGACGGCGATCATTGAACGTGAGCACATGGGGGGGATCTGCCTGAACTGGGGCTGCATTCCGACGAAGGCAATGCTGCGGTCGTCAGAGTTGTTCCACCTGATGCACCGTGCCGAAGAGTTCGGACTGAAGGCCACGGGCGTCGAGTATGACCTCAACGCCGTGGTCGAGCGTTCGCGTGGCGTCGCAAAGCAGCTAAACGGCGGCGTTGGCCACCTAATGAAAAAGAACAAGGTCGAGGTTGTCATGGGAGAGGCGACAGTGCCCGCCCAAGGCAAGGTCGTGGTCAAGACCGTCACCGGAGAAGAAAGGCTCTCCGCCAAGTCGATCGTTATTGCTACCGGCGCACGCGCCCGGGAATTGCCAGGACTCGAAGCCGACGGTGAGCGCGTCTGGACCTACAAGCACGCGCTGATGCCTCCGCATATGCCGAAGAAGCTGCTCGTGATCGGTTCCGGCGCGATCGGCATTGAGTTCGCCAGCTTTTACAACACGCTCGGAGCAGCGACGACCGTTGTCGAGGTCATGGACCGCATATTGCCGGTCGAGGACGCCGAAGTCAGCGCATTCGCAAAGAAGGCCTTCGTGAAACAGGGCATGAAGATACTCGAAGGGGCGAAGGTGACCAGGCTCGACCGCACGAGCAACAAGTTGGCTGCCCATGTCGAGATCGGCGGCAAGGTCGAGAAGCACGACTTCGACACCGTCATTTCCGCCGTGGGCATTGTCGGCAATACGGAAGGCCTCGAGCTCGAGGCGCTTGGCGTCAAGATTGACCGGACACACGTGGTGACAGACGAATTCTGCAGGACCGGCGTCGAAGGGCTGTATGCAATCGGCGACGTCGCCGGGGCACCTTGGCTCGCGCACAAAGCCAGTCACGAAGGAGTCATGGTCGCGGAACTGATCGCAGGCAAGTACAAGGTGCATCCAGTCAAGCCGGAGAGCATCGCAGGCTGCACATACTGCCATCCGCAGATCGCAAGCGTCGGACACACAGAGGCCAAGGCCAAGGAAATGGGCTACAAGGTCAAGGTCGGCCGCTTTCCGTTCATCGGCAACGGCAAGGCCATCGCGCTTGGTGAGCAAGAGGGGCTGGTCAAGACGGTGTTCGACGAGCAGACCGGTGAATTGCTCGGGGCGCACATGGTTGGTGCGGAAGTCACCGAACTCATTCAGGGCTATGTCGTGGGCCGGCAACTGGAGACGACGGAAGAGGACCTGATGGGCGCCGTCTTCCCGCATCCGACGCTCAGCGAGATGATGCACGAGAGCGTGCTGGACGCCTACGATCGCGCCATCCACATTTGATCCGGACGCGTTTGCGACACTCTGGCTTGCGACACTTGCAACCGCAGCGGGGCACGCAAGAGGCTGAACCACCGGAAGCATGTGCAGCCGAGGCAGTTCGGATGCCCATGCGTACATTGACCGGTGCGCGCATTCAGCTATGAACCCGGAAGACGCGTCAAGATTCGCTTTGAAGCCCGCAGCTCCATAAGTGGCCGGACGGCAAAACCGGCTCGCCCTTCGAGTGTTGGTACGAGGACGTCTTTCTGAAGACGGCACAACGTCCAAAAAAGGGCGATGCCGTTCGGGGGACCTGGCTTCGATTGGGAGGGAATAGCCATTCGTTTCCAACGCCTTGCGGCGTCCAGTTTCCGTGTGAATCGCCGACACGCCAAAAACGGTCAGAACGGAACAATCTTCAACCGCCGAAGTCAGCGAGAATTCCCAAGGCCAGGATTCGGCAAGACCGAAAGCTCTTGGCGTCAAGACCTTTGGCTGGAAGGGCTACATGGGATGCATCGTCATGGACTGCGCAATCCGCGTCTCGATTTCCCGAACAGCCGTAACCACGGTGTTGGCAATCAATTCGAGTCTTCGTATCTGGACGATGCGGTCCCGGACTCTTTCGCGCTCTGGCCGTGCAAGCAGATGCTCGAATATCCTGCACACGTCCGCCAAGCCAATGATTGCAATGTCCCGTGGCTCCGGAATCTCGTCGCTGAACAGCAGGGACATTATGCGGAGCTTCACTTCCCGTCGTTCGACCGCACCATCGCGCGTCGGATATCGGCGAGACCTGAAGACCCAGAGAAAGAGGTTTTCCTCCTCCCTCAGGATGCCGTTGGCGCACAGGCGTTCAAGGGCCGCTTTCCGGATGTCAGCGGACTTGCGGCCGAAGAACTCTACCCAGTAACGGGAATCATGCTGCTCCTCGGAGGCGCAGATGTCGCGAAGTGCCGAATCAAGCAGATCATCCCCTGTGGGTTCGGAGTTCGTGACAAAGAGCTTCTCTGGATCAGTGTCGATTCTGCCTTCAAAGGCAAGGTCCATCAGTACTGCGCCGGAAAGCGCGAAACTGACGGAATGTTCCGGAACATGAACGAACTTTCCGCTCTCATCTTCCAGCATCAATAGAACGATTTCTTCAGCGAGAGTCAGCAATGTCTAATCCTCCCCGTTTTCCGGCAGTCCTGACCGGCTGGATCCGTCGCTTTCGGCACCATGATCGCGAGAGGTGACCGGGAAATGCGTATCCTCTCCAGTGTGCCATCATTCGGCTTTGTGAGCAATGCCATGTCGACGATCACGTTACGCCGCAACATGTTCCGCTTCAAGTGATTCCTAGGCCGCTTTCGCGCGATGTACACGCTGGTCATTTCCGGAAGCATTGTCCGGAGCGGCGGCAAGGGGGGGAGGATGCGGCCCATGATCTCGCTGCGTGGCAGTGCGAGCGGAGATGCAGATATGGACACTTGACGAACCGCATCGGCCATGAGCCCTGGCGAAGCCGACGCATGGTGCGTTGCGAGCTAAGCGAGATGTGACATGCGCAGAGCTTGACGGCCGAAATTGTTCAAGGTGCGGAACTTGTCCCAAGAGTCTTGCAACGCAGCGGCCACCGGAGGGTCGTCGTGTGGCACCCGTCAGACGTCGATTGGAACTGCGGGCTGACCCATGGACCGAACGTCTTGGCAGGCAGTGAAGTCTGGAACTCATGGTGAAGCATCCGAAGTCGGATGGCATGTGGAGTTGGCGGTGGCCCATCGCCGCCTTGCAGTGAGATCTCGTCCGCATCCGCGCACGAATCGCCCTTTTCTGTCCGTCGGGGTTGGCCTATCTATCGGGCGCGTAGATGGGGGGGCGAATGGCCGAGCAGAAGAACATCGAGGTCCGAGGCGCCCGCGAGCACAATCTCAAGAACATCGACGTCAACATCCCGCGCAACAGCTTGGTGGTGATTACCGGACTCTCGGGATCCGGCAAGTCGTCTCTTGCCTTCGATACGATCTACGCCGAGGGACAGCGTCGCTACGTCGAGTCGCTCTCGGCCTATGCCCGGCAGTTCCTCAACATGATGGAAAAGCCTGATGTGGATCATATCAGCGGGCTGTCGCCCGCGATCTCGATAGAGCAGAAGACAACCTCCAAGAACCCGCGCTCGACCGTCGGGACGGTCACGGAGATCTACGACTACCTGCGCCTCCTGTTCGCGCGTGCCGGCACGCCTTACTCGCCGGAAACGGGTCTGCCGATCGAGGCGCAGCAGGTGCAGGACATGGTTGATCGCGTCATGGCGATGGAGGCGGGAACGCGAGCCTATCTCCTGGCTCCCATAGTCCGCGACAGGAAGGGCGAGTACCGCAAGGAGTTCCTGGAGCTTCGGAAGCAGGGCTTCCAGCGCGTCAAGGTGGACGGCCAGTTCTTCGAGCTGGAGGAACCGCCGGCGCTTGACAAGAAGTTTCGCCACGACATCGACGTGGTGGTCGACCGCATAGTGATCAAGGATGGCATCGAGACGCGGCTGGCCGACAGTTTCCGAACCGCGCTTGATCTCGCCGATGGCATTACGGTTCTGGAGACCGTTCCGAAGAGCGGCGATCCGGAGAGGATTACGTTTTCCGAGAATTTCGCCTGCCCGGTTTCCGGCTTCACGATCCCTGAAATCGAGCCCCGGCTCTTCTCGTTCAACGCGCCTTTCGGGGCCTGCCCGGACTGCGACGGGTTGGGCGTGGAACTTTTTTTCGACGAACGCCTCGTCGTCCCGGACGGGAACCTGAAGGTCTATGACGGCGCACTTGCCCCGTGGCGGAAGGGCAAGAGCCCGTATTTCAGGCAGACCATCGAGGCCCTTGCAAATCACTACAAGTTCGATGCGAGCACAAAGTGGAAGGATCTGGCGGTCGAGGTTCAGCGCGTCTTCCTCTACGGCTCCGGCGAGGAGCAGATCCTGTTCCGCTACGACGAAAACGGGCGCATATACCAGGTGAAGCGGCCGTTCGAAGGCGTGATTCCAAACATGGAGCGCCGCTATCGGGAAACCGATTCAAACTGGATCCGCGAAGAGTTCGAGCGCTACCAGAACAACCGCCCCTGCGGGGCCTGCGAGGGCTATCGCCTGAGGCCGGAGGCGCTCGCCGTCAAGATCGGCGGGCTTCATGTCGGTCAAGTGGTGCAAATGTCGATTCGCGAGGCGCTCGATTGGGTCGAAGGCGCTCCGAAGCAGCTCAGCAAGCAGAAGAACGAGATCGCGCATGCGGTGCTCAAGGAGATCCGCGAACGGCTTGGGTTCTTGAACAATGTGGGACTCGAATATCTCACGCTCAGCCGGAACGCGGGCACGCTTTCCGGCGGCGAGTCCCAGAGGATCAGGCTGGCAAGCCAGATCGGCTCCGGTCTGACCGGCGTGCTCTACGTTCTTGACGAACCGTCCATCGGGCTGCACCAGCGCGACAACGGGCGACTGCTGCAGACGCTGAAGAACCTTCGCGACCAGGGCAACACGGTCATCGTGGTGGAACACGACGAAGAGGCGATCCGGGCAGCCGATCACGTCTTCGACATCGGGCCGGGTGCCGGCGTGCACGGCGGCCAAGTCGTGGCGGAAGGCGCTCCGCCGAAGATCGCCGCCAACAAGAAAAGCATCACCGGCGACTATCTTGCCGGAAGGCGTGCCATCGGCGTGCCGATTTCGCGGCGGGCCGGCAAGGGCAAGTCGGTCAGCGTCGTGAACGCGACCGGCAACAACCTGAAGGAGGTCACGGCGGAATTTCCGCTCGGCAAGTTCATCTGCGTAACCGGCGTGTCCGGAGGCGGCAAGTCTACTCTCACCGTCGAAACGCTCTTCAAGACCGCCTCGATGCGTCTCAACGCTGCGCGCCAGACCCCGGCGCCCTGCGAGGGAATCAAGGGGCTCGAGTACCTGGACAAGGTGATCGACATCGACCAGCGGCCGATCGGTCGAACCCCCCGTTCAAATCCGGCCACCTACACCGGGGCTTTCACGCCGATTCGTGACTGGTTCACGGGCCTTCCGGAATCCAGGGCTCGGGGCTACAAGCCCGGGCGCTTCAGCTTCAACGTCAAGGGCGGACGCTGCGAGGCATGCCATGGCGACGGCGTCATCAAGATCGAGATGCACTTCCTGCCGGACGTGTACGTGACCTGCGAAACCTGCAAGGGCGCGAGATACAATCGCGAAACGCTGGAGATAAAGTTCAAGGGAAAGTCGATCGCAGATGTTCTCGACATGACGGTCGAGGATGCACAGCAGTTCTTCAAGGCAGTGCCCTCGATCCGAGAGAAGATGGATGCGCTGATGAGGGTCGGGCTCGGCTACATCAAGGTCGGCCAGCAGGCCACGACGCTGTCAGGCGGCGAGGCACAGCGGGTCAAGCTCTCCAAGGAATTGTCGCGACGCGCAACGGGTCGCACGCTCTACATCCTCGACGAGCCGACCACCGGGCTGCATTTCGACGATGTGCGGAAGCTCCTGGAAGTGCTTCACGAACTGGTCGAACAAGGCAATTCCGTGATCGTCATCGAACACAATCTCGACGTCATCAAGACGGCGGACTGGATCATCGACATCGGGCCGGAGGGCGGCGACGGCGGAGGGCAGATCGTCGCGGTCGGCACACCCGAGGACGTGTCCAAGTCGCCGAAGAGCCATACCGGCCGGTACCTGGCAAGCCTGTTTGGAGCCGAAAGCGTCGCGGCGGAATAGTCGCGGGCGGAACGCCCACGGCGTCTCGGGCTCATGATTGGCGCCCTGGAGGCCGGTTCAGGCGTCCAGTTCGATCCAGACGGGAGTATGGTCCGACGGCCTTTCGCGACCGCGCACCTCCGCCTCGATCCAGCAGTCGCTCATCAGGTCCGCTGCCTGCGCCGTCAGCAGCAGGTGATCGATCCGGATGCCGTCGTTTCGGTCGAAGGCGTTCCGCTGGTAGTCCCAGAACGAGTAGTGGCCTGGATCCTGGCGTCGTGCGCGAAAGGCGTCGGTGAAGCCCAGGTTGAGGATTTCGCGAAAGGCGGCGCGGGATTCCGGCATGGCAAGCGCGTCCTCGCGCCACGCATCCGGACGGGCCGCGTCCTCGTCCTGCGGAATCACGTTGTAGTCGCCGGCCATGACCGCAGGTTCTTCGGTGGCCAGCAATGCCAAGGCCCTGTCCTGCAGGCGCTTCATCCAGGCGAGCTTGTAGTCATATTTCTCGCCCGGGGCCGGATTGCCGTTTGGAAGGTAAAGACAGCAGACGCGAACCGGCTTCCGGTCAGTCACGGTCGCCTCGATCCAGCGCGCCTGCTCGTCGTTCGGGTCGCCCGGGAGGCCGCGGCTGACATCCTCAAGCGGGAGCTTCGAGAGGATTGCCACGCCGTTGAAGCCCTTCTGGCCGTGGGTTTCCACGGTGTAGCCAAGATCCTCGAAGTGCTCGCGGGGAAAGGTCTCGTCCTGAGACTTGATCTCTTGGAGCAGGGCGACGTCGGGGGCACTGGTGTCGAGCCAGTCCGTCAGGCCTTCGAAGCGTGCCTTGACGCCGTTGATGTTGAATGTCGCGATGCGCATTTGATCCCTCCGAGTCAGGTTTTGGACCATTCGTCCAAACTCGGCAAGCGGAGGGTACAGAAGGTCCCCCGCTTCATCGCAGGTGCCCGAAGTGGTCGCGATGCACCAGAGCGCGTCGCGAGTGCGGGCTGTTCGGTCGACGACTGCAATCGGCGGGCGTGAATGGGTCAGATCGAAAACGACGTTCCGCAGCCGCAGCTGGATGTCGCGTTGGGATTCTCGACAACGAAGCGCGCGCCGATGAGTTCGTCCGAGAAGTCGATGACGGCGTTTGACAGAAACGGAAGCGACACTTTGTCAACGACGACCTTCTGTCCCTCGCCTTCGAGAACGAGGTCCCCGTCGGTCGGTTCGTCGAGGTCGATGTTGTACTGGAAGCCCGAGCAGCCGCCACCCTCCACCGCGACGCGAAGTGCCTTGGGATCACTCACGCCTGAATTGATCTCGGCCAGCCGCGCAAACGCGCGGTCCGTGACCTGAGGGGGGATGGCGATATCCATGCCGAACTCCGGCGTTTTCAATCAAGGCTCGTCTGAATATATGGGGCGGTGCACAGCCCGGCAAGAGAAGTCCAATGTTGGAGCCCTATGCATCGGATCCAATCAAGAGTCGCGGGCGCTTGTTTCCTGAGGAGCCAAGCGCCTTTCGGTCGTGCTTTCAGCGCGACCGCGACCGCATCATTCACTCCAGCGCATTCCGCCGGCTCAAGCACAAGACGCAGGTCTTCATCGAGCATGAAGGGGACTATTTCCGGACGCGGCTTACCCACTCGATCGAAGTTGCCCAGGTAGCGCGCACCATCTCCAATGCGCTCCGGTTCAACACCGAACTGACCGAAGCCGTGGCCCTGGCACACGATCTTGGCCATACGCCCTTCGGCCATACCGGCGAGGACGCCCTTTCGGAACTGATGGCGCCTCACGGCGGATTCGATCACAACGCGCAGGCATTGCGCATCGTGACCGATCTCGAGCGCCACTACGCCGACTTCGATGGCCTGAACCTCACCTGGGAGACGCTTGAAGGAATTGCGAAGCACAACGGCCCGGTGACGGGCGAGCTGCCGTGGGCGCTGGCGGCCTATCAGCAGCGCCACGATCTCGAAACGGACACGTTCGCCAGCGCTGAGGCGCAGGTGGCTGCGGTTGCGGACGACATCGCCTACAACCACCATGACCTGCATGACGGATTGAGGGCGAAGCTGTTTTCTACCGAAGACCTGGCCGAATTGCCGATCCTGAGTCGATGCTTCGAGCGCGTAGACGAATTGCATCCGGGTCTTGACCGCTATCGCCGTCGCCACGAGGCATTGCGCCGGTTCTTCGGCGTCCTGGTCGAGGACGTGATTGAAGCTGCAAGGCAGAACCTGGCCAAGCTCGCTCCTCGGTCACCGGACGACATTCGCAATGCCGGTTTCCAGGTCATCGTGTTCTCGGATGCACTGCATCAGGATCTGAAGGTGATTCGCGAGTTCCTGTTTGACCGCATGTACCGCGCACCGTCGGTGGTCGAGATGCGCAGGGAGGTGACGGGCGTGGTCAAGGACCTGTTTCCGCACTTTCTCGATCATCCGGAAATGTTGCCTCGCCGCTGGCGCGAGGACATAGAGAATACCGATGGCAAAACGGAACTTGCCCGGATCGTCTCGGACTATATCGCCGGAATGACGGACCGGTTCGCTCTCCAGTGCCACGAGAAAATCACTTCCAATCCGAGGCACTGAGCCTGGTTCCATGTTTCGGACGCAGGTCGGTCCGCGTCTTTGTTTGACTGCGACCTGTTGGGTGATAAACCGCGCGCATGAACATATTCAGCGATATCCGTGCATCGGTTCTCGAAACGCTTGACGCCTTGGTGGCGGAGGGTGCGCTGCCGGCTGACCTCTCGTGGGGCAATGTAACGGTGGAACCGCCAAGGGACGCGGCCCATGGCGACATGGCAACGAATGCTGCGATGGTGCTTGCCAAGCTCGCGGGCAGGCAGCCGCGGGATCTCGCCGAGACGCTGGCCGAGAGGCTGGTGAATGATCCGAACATCGTTCGCGCCGAAGTTGCAGGCCCCGGCTTCATCAACCTGCGGCTGGCTCCCGTGATCTGGCATGACGTGTTGGCGGAGGCGATCGATGCAGGACCGCAATTCGGTCATTCCGGCATGGGGGCCGGCGTCAGGGTCAATGTCGAGTTCGTGTCCGCCAACCCGACAGGGCCTTTGCATGTCGGACATTTGCGGGGGGCGGTCTTCGGCGACGCGCTGGCATCGCTGCTGGAATTCACCGGTTACGACGTCACGCGCGAATACTACGTCAACGACGGCGGCGCTCAGGTCGACACGTTGGCACGGTCGGTCTACCTTCGCTACCTGGAGGCCCATGGACAGGACATCGAGTTCGATGAGGGCGCGTATCCGGGCGACTACCTGGTTCCGGTGGCGGAGGCGCTCAAGGAGAGTGCGGGCGACGTGCATGTCGGCAAGGACGAGGGGGCCTGGCTCCCGGAAGTCCGGGAATTCGCCACCCAAGCGATGATGGAGCTGATCCGGGAGGATCTCTCGGCCATCGGTGTGACGATGGACGTGTTCTTCAGCGAGAGGTCGCTCTTTGGAACGGGCCGGATCGAGACGGCGGTCGATGAGCTGAAGAGGCGCGATCTCATTTATCAGGGCACGCTCGAGCCGCCAAAGGGCAAGCTGCCCGACGACTGGGAGCCGCGCGAACAGACGCTCTTTCGTTCCACGGCACACGGCGACGACGTTGACAGGCCGATCATGAAGTCGGACGGTTCATGGACGTATTTTGCCCCTGACATCGCATATCACTGGGACAAGATCTCGCGGGGCTACGACGAACTGATCGACATTTTCGGGGCTGACCATGGCGGATACGTGAAGCGCATGTCGGCTGCCGTATCCGCTCTTTCGGACGGGCGCGTGCCCTTGGACATCAAGCTGACCCAGCTGGTCAGGCTCTGGGAGGGCGGCAAGCCGCTGAAGATGTCCAAGCGAGCCGGCGCGTTCGTTTCGCTGCAGGACTTGGTCGGACGCGTGGGTGCGGACGTCACCCGGATGGTGATGCTGACCCGCAGGAACGACGCGCCTCTGGACTTCGACCTAGCCAAGGTGTCCGAGCAATCCAAGGACAATCCCGTCTTCTATGTGCAGTATGCGCACGCGCGCGTTCGCTCCGTGATGCGCAAGGCCGAAGCGATGCATCTCGACTGGTCTGACGATGCAAAACTGGAAGATGAGGCCGAATTTGCCCTGGCACGCAAGATTGCCGAGTGGCCAAGGCTGGTCGAGATTGCGGCACGAAACCATGAACCGCACCGGGTCGCCTTCTATCTCCACGACCTCGCATCCGAATTCCATGCCCTTTGGAACATTGGCAATTCCAGGCCTGCACTGCGTTTCCTGCACGAAGGGGATCCGCAGGCGACAGCGAGAAAGATCGCGCTTCCCCGCGCAGTGGGCATTGTAATTTCCAATGGATTGCGTATTCTAGGAGTGACGCCGGTCGAGGAGATGCGCTGAATTCAACAAGTGCCCGGGCCGTGCGCGAGACGAGCAGGATGACCGCTGGAGCAACCGGCGGCAGCAATGAGGCACTGAAATGACGGCAATCAATTTCGAAGACCACGAAGAGTCCGTCGAGGGCGAATCCTTGGCGGCGGCCATGAATTGGGCCGGGGCACTCCTTTCGGTACTGCTGATTGCGGGGCTGGCGGCTTGGGCATGGCAACTATGGGTCAGGGACGTAACAGGCGTTCCGGTCATAAAGGCGCTCTCGGGTCCGATGCGGGTGCTGCCGGAAGACCCCGGCGGGTTGGCAAGCGAAAATCAGGGTCTGACAGTCAACCGGATCGCTGAAGAACGAGCGGATGTAACGCCCGAGAGGCTGGTTCTGGTTTCCGAGCCTGTTGCCCTGGACGAAGACGAGGATCTTGCCATGGGAGCGCTGCCAGGAGCCGCAGTTGTCGGCGCGGGCTTGGTGCCGCCAGGCGACGAGATCGAAGCTGAAGAAGACGTCGTGATGATTGGCGAGACTCCGACATTCGGCCCGGAGCAGACGAACGCCGTTCAGGAAAAGGCGGTGCTTTCCGGAACTGACCTGGCCGTTCAGGAAGCGTTGGCGGACATCATGACGTCAGCTTCGGCTGCAACTGAAGGCACGACCGGCGCCAGGTTGATTCCGGCGACAGTTCGGTTGCCGCCGCGCCGACCGGAGGGCCTGCGGGCCACGGCTGCGCCAGCTGCAGATTTGGGTGCCGGCAATGTTCAGCCCTTGGCAATCCTGCCGGGCACGAGGCTCGTCCAGTTCGGCGCCTTTGGCGATGCGAGCGCTGCGCATGCTGAATGGGAAAGACTCGCTTCGCGCTTCGGTGACTACATGGTCGGCAAGCAGCAGGTCGTGCAGGAGGTGGAGGCAGGTGACCGGACGTTTTACCGATTGCGGGCAACAGGTTTTGTTGATTTGGCCGATGCCCGGCGCTTTTGCTCGGTACTGCAGGCGGACGGTGCAGACTGCGTTCCAGTCGTGCAGCAGTAAGTGCCGAAAGGTGCGTATATCTTCGCGCCGTCCGGGCCCGAGCTTGGCCGCCGGGAGGCGGAATTTTTCTCCGAGGCGGAACCCTTCGGGTTCATCATGTTTCAACGAAACTGCGAGTCGCCCGACCAGCTGCTCCGCCTGACCAAGTCGCTCCGAGAGGCTGTCGGACGTGATGCGCCGATATTGATCGATCAGGAGGGCGGCCGCGTTCAGCGGATGAGAGGACCCCATTGGCGCGAGTGGATGCCGCCGCTTGACCAAGTGGAAGCGCTTGCCGGCCATGGTCGCGTGTCGCCCGAGGCCGAAAGGGCGATGTACCTGCGCGGGTTTCTGACAGGGACCGAGCTTCTTGCCCACGGAATAGACGTGAATTGCGCCCCGTGCGTGGACGTCGCCAGGCCCGAAACCCATCCCTTCCTCCGGAATCGTTGCCTCGGCACCACGGCTTCGGTGGTCACGGTCATGGCGCGCGCGCTGGCCGCTGGCCTGACGGATGCGGGTTGCCTGCCTGTCCTAAAGCACGCGCCCGGCCACGGACGTGCGACACGGGACAGTCACGATGCCCTTCCTTGCATCGACGCATCTCTTGCTGAACTTCTCGAGACCGATTTCGTGCCGTTTCGCGACCTCGCAGACCTGCCAATGGTGATGACGGCTCACGTCGTTCTGCCGGAAATCGATCCTGAGCGGCCCGTAACGCTTTCCGCGTCGGGCGTGACGTACCTGCGTGAAGAGCTTGGGCTTTCGGGGCTGTTGCTGACAGACGACATCTCGATGGGGGCGCTTTCCGGCAAGGTGGAGGCTCGGGCCGCTTCGGCGTGCGAGGCGGGATGTGACCTGGTTCTCCATTGCAACGGCGAACTTTCCGAGATGTCGGCGATTGCGGCGGCCGTGGGCGAAATGTCGTCATCAGCAGAGAAATTGGCAGATATTGCGTTTTCTGGACGCCGGAACCCACTAGATGTTGACATTTGCGATTTTGAAGCCGAGTTTGCGGCACTGACACAGGAGGCGGGAAAAAATGCCGGATGGTGATGCAGGCTTTGTCGAGTTCGAGGCTCGTTCCGAGCCAGATGCGCTGTTTGTCGATGTGGACGGGTTCGAGGGGCCGCTCGACCTGCTTCTCCAGCTTGCGCGGAACCAGAAAGTGGATCTTCGCAAGATAAGCGTGCTGGCTCTGGCAGAGCAGTACCTCCTGTTCATCGCGCGCGCGAAGACCCTCAGAATCGAGCTTGCGGCCGACTATCTGGTCCTGGCGGCCTGGCTGACCTTTCTGAAGTCGCGATTGCTCTTGCCGCGAGATCCGGATGACGAGGGTCAGTCTGGCGAGGAACTGGCAGCGCATCTTGCGTTCCAGCTCGAACGTCTGGCCGCGATGCGGGATGCCGCGTCCAAGCTCATGGCGCGGGACCAGAAGGGCAGGGATTTCTTTGTGCGCGGCATTCCGGAAGACGTGACCCGCGTACGCCGCGTTCGCTACACGGCGTCTCTCCTGGACCTCATGCAAGGTTACGCCCGGGTTCGCACCCGAGACGAGTTTCGCCCGTTCACGTTCATACGGGAACACGTGATGACGCTCGAGCACGCGCTTGAGCGAATGCGAGGCCTGATCGGGTACGCGGGCGAATGGACCGATCTCATGTCCTACTTGCCCGAAGGCTGGGAGGCGGACCCGAAACGGCGCCGCTCGGCCACTGCATCACACTTTGCCGCGTCGCTGGAACTTGCGAAGGGCGGTGCAATTCAGATTCGGCAAAGCGAGATATTTGCGCCGATCCAGATCAAGGTGGTTCAGGGTGGTTGACGCGGGCGAGGACTTCGGGGCGCTCGACAGCCTGTTTGAAGCTCCGCCGCTGGACGAGCAGGAGCGGATGGTCGAGGCCTTGCTGTTCGCGTCGGCGGAGCCGATTTCCGTTGTTGACCTCAATGCCCGCATGCCCCACGGCAGCGATGCGGCCAAGGCACTTGAATTGCTGAAGGCACGTTACGAAGGGCGAGGCGTGAATGTGCGAAAGTCGGGTGATGGCTGGGCCATCCGGACGTCGCCCGATCTCGGATTCCTGATGACGAAGGAGACCGTTGAGACGCGCAGGCTGAGTCGCGCCGCGATCGAGACGTTGACGATCATTGCCTATCACCAGCCTGTGACCCGGACGGAGATCGAGGAAATTCGCGGCGTGAGCGTCAGCCGGGGAACGCTTGACCAGCTCTTCGAGCTCGAGTGGATAAGGCTGGGTCGCCGGAGGATGACTCCCGGGCGACCGGTGACCTATGTCGTGACCCAGACCTTTCTGGACCACTTCGGACTTGAAAGCACGAAGGACCTTCCCGGCCTGAAGGAGCTTCGGGCGTCGGGTCTCCTGGATAGCCGTCCTCCTCCCGGCGCTGAGCCGGACGAAGGCGGCGCGACGTCCGATGACCAGGCAGAAATGTTCGTCGTGGACGAAGAGGCGGATGCAACTGACGAATGAAGCGGGTCGAAATCCGAGAAAATGCGCTGGCGGACATGCCTGAACTGCCGGGACAGGTGGTGCGCTCGGGCTTCCCACATGTTCGACTGTACGTTCAGGGATGAAGGGAATCGCCCAGTGCGCACCGGGACCGATCTTAACACGCTTGTTCCACCTGAGAAGTCACTCTTGAAGGGTGCGACGATTGCGGACAATGTGCCGGGCTCGGGCAATGAGCTTCCCTCGACTTGCCGAACTGCTGAAAGCTCGGTAGCGGCGGACGGGAACCGACCGTCCCGATGAAGGGTTGCCGCGCCTGCTTCAAGGTACGCTCGACCGGCGGCTGGAACGGGATCCGGCAGGACGCGGTCTGCTTCTGCACTGGCAGGAAATTGACGAGTTCGTCACCAAGGACGTCCGAGTCGGCGGCGCCCCGAGAGGCTCCGCCATTCACGGCGGGGCAGGTCACTGCTTGAATCGGTAGAAGACCAACAGGCGCACCACGCCGCCCCGGTTGTCCAGCGAATAGGTGCAGGGTCTGAACTCGCCGCCCCGACCGCAGCGATTGTTGCCGGATTCGTTCACCAGATAGTTCTCCTGCCCGAAGTCAAAGTGCGTCCCGTCGAGCCGAAGCGACCAGCGGGAGGAGAGCGGCGTCTCAAGGCCTGCTCCGACCGCCCAGCCGACCCGGGTTCCATCGGTTTGGAACGAGTCGTCTTCGTCAAAGAGCAGGTTTCCTTCAAGGCATCCGGGTCCCCCATAGTCAATGTCCGTAACGGAATTGGAGATCCGGGCCAGCGCGGGACCGCCGGCGAGAAAGATCCGGGTGTTGCCGACATCCATGTCGAAGCCCATGCGGGCCGTGGCCATCCAGCGGATGCGCGCCGACGCGGTTTCGTCGTTGCACGTCGGGTCCAGTTCGTCCGTGTCCGCGGAAAGGCTGCCGACCAGGGCGTCGATCTCGAACCGCAGTCCCGACGAGCCCATGTCAAGGCGGCGACCCGCCAGCACTCCGGCAAATGCGGCGGGACCATTGAGCTTGTTCGTTGATCCCGGATTGCCCCAATCCGCGAACCCATCGATGTCAACGATCTTGCCCGCCACCGTTCCGGTGCCGAGGAACACGCCCGCGTAATCCTCGTTGCCGCCGCCTGCCGCCCGTGTCTCCGCGGCGCCGAAAGCCAACATGGCGAGTGCGCACGCGGTGGCGGCTTGCAACCGCCCGAAGAATACCTGGCTCATTCGACTCCAGCCCCACTCTTGCGCAAGCGACGCGACGGCGAAAAGAGGCACGCTGGCCAAATGTTGTCTGCAGCATGACCGGATCCGTCGCGAAGCAGGCGGCCCCTCGCGATTCCGTTTAGCATCGCGCGTCGACACCGTCGAGCATCAGCAATCAATAGGAGTGTTTCGGCGCACAGGAGCGCATCGTCGGCAGATCACCCAATGCCAGGCGACCTCGGGAGGCTGTCCCAGATCGGATCCGTCACCGAGTGCATCGTTCAACCCATGCGGAACTGTTTTGACAGCTTGAGCCCTTGGCCCTGGTAGTTGGACGAAATCGCGTTCCCGTACAGCGCAGCCGGCCTTTCCGACATCTGTTCGTAAACAAGGCGCCCGACAACCTGGCCATGTTCAAGCACGAACGGTGCCTCGTGGCAGCGCACTTCCAATACGCCGCGGGAGCCGGCGCCGCCCGCCTCAGCCCAGCCGAATCCCGGGTCGAAGAATCCTGCGTAATGGACTCGAAACTCTCCGGCCATGGCCAGGTATGGCGCCATTTCCGCAGCATGAGTCGGCGGAATCGTCACGGCCTCGCGGCTTACTAGGATGTAGAAGGCTCCGGGATCCAGGATGATCCTTCCTTCGCCGGTGTGGATTTCTTCCCAGAACTCTTCGGGATCGTATCCAGCGACGTTGTCGAGATCGATCACGCCGCCATGCGGCTTGGCGCGGTAGCCAACGAGCGTGCCGTCGGCTGGATCCAGGTCGACCGAGAATCCGAGCCCCTCGGAGATCACTGCCTTGCCGGAAACCAGGCCGATCTCGTCGTGGAGCGCGGCAAGGGCGGCATCATCAAGGGCGACGTGTCCTTCCCGGAACCGGATCTGGTTGAGCCGCATGCCCGGTCGGACCAGGACGGAAAACGACCGGGGGCAGATCTCTGCATAGAGCGGGCCACGATAGCCGGCCGGGATGCGGTCGAATTCGGTCGCGCCGTCCGTTATGGTCCGGGTCAGCAGGTCAAGCCTGCCCGTTGAACTCTTTGCATTCGCAACCGCTGAAACGGTCTCGGGCAGGGCAAGTCGTTCCATCAACGGCACGACATAGACGCAACCCTTTTCGAGAACGGCACCGTCGCAGAGATCGAAACGATGCATCTCGAACTTGGTCAGCCGATCCGCAACGCAAGAGCCGCCGGATGCAAGGAAGGATGCACGGACGCGATAGGCCACGTTGCCGAGGCGCAGGTCCAGCGATGCGGGCTGGATTTGCGCTTCCGCAAACGCAATGTCGGCGTCAATCGAGCCGTTCCCGATCATGCCCTGGATCGCAGTGTCAGGCAGAACACCGGTCACCGGCAGCGCTCCAGGCGGAGCGGTGATCTCCTGAGGAAACCGCCTCGTTGGCATCGACCGGACCGAACGGCTGCCAGACGTCCGGCACCACGGCGTGTCCGCGTCCTGCTGCCTCGGCAGTTCTTCCTGCAAGGTGAGTTCTTCATTGCCTGCCGGGCCAGACAGGTGATGGTCGGGCTAGCAGGATTTGAACCTGCGACCTTCCGTCCCCCAGACGGACGCGCTAACCAAGCTGCGCCATAGCCCGACGTCCGGCCTTCTGTCGCAAATGGGGGCCGGTGGCAATAGTTGATCCGGAGGCATTTCACGAATTTGCGGACCTGACCGACGACAGGACTCTCAATCTTTCGACAGCCTTCAACAGGTTTTCGCGATGCGCGCGCAGCCGGGCGCGGTCGGCCAGAATCACGCGTGCGGCGATGCCCGGGTTCCGTGCAAACTCCTCCGCATCGTCGTCAGGATCAGTTTCAAGGATGCCGGAAGGTTCGACCTCGCGGGCAGCTTCCTGCACGGATTGCACGCCCGAATCTGCCTGTTCCGCGGCATCGAATGCCCGCTCGCCGGAGTCCATTTTGCCAGTCTTCGCGTCAGTATCGCCAGATCGGAATTCCACCGAACCCGCTTCCTCTTGGGGCAGGCTTCCTATTTCGCTGGGACCGATCTCGATGAAGCCGACTTCCACGTCGGATTCTTCCGGTGCGGCGGGGGCAGTGACGTGCCCTGCGTCATCCGCAATGGGTTCAATCCGGTCTTGGGTATCCGGTTCCGTCGGTTCAGAAGCAAGCGGAATCGAGAACGAGGAGACGTGGCTCACGCCTTGTTCCCGGAGCAGCTTTTGTACCCCGCGAATCGTCATACCCTGGTCACGCAGAAGCGTTTTTATCCCGCCAATGACCTTCATGTCGGCCGGGCGGTAGTAGCGGCGTCCCCCGGCACGCTTCGTCGGCTTTATCTGTGCAAACCGTGTCTCCCAGAAGCGAAGAACGTGCGCGGGCACTTCCAGCCAGTCAGCCACTTCGGAAATGGTTCGGAACGCCTCGCGGGACTTCTGCACCGTGGATCAAGCCTTGTTGCCGGCAGCCACTCGTTCTTTCATCAGATGAGAGGGACGAAATGTAAGGACTTTGCGTGGATGGATCGGCACCTCTTCGCCGGTCTTCGGGTTGCGGCCGATGCGGGGACCCTTTTCCCGAACGGAGAATGTTCCGAACGAGGAGACTTTCACCTGTTCACCTTTGGCGAGCGTGTCGGAAATGTGTTCAATGACGCTTTCAACCAATTGAGCGGATTCGTTGCGACTGAGGCCGACTTCCTGGTAGACGGCATCCCTGAGATCCATCCGTGTCAATGTCTGTTCGCTCATCAATCCCCCCATTGCGAAAATGTTTTGTGAAGGCAGAATGGGCGGGGAGAGTTGCCGAGTCAATAACGGGACGGCGGAAAAGCAGGCTTGTCAAGGCTACCAGCGGAGAATGACGGATCCCCAGGCTAGGCCGCCGCCGATCGCCTCGGTCAGCAGCAGGTCGCCGGGCTGGATCTGGCCTCGCTCGACCCCGACCGACATCGCGAGTGGAATCGACGCGGCCGAAGTGTTTCCGTGTTCCTGCACCGTCAGCACGACCCTCTCCATTTCGAGACCGAGTTTCTGAGCGGTCGACTTGATGATTCTCAGGTTTGCCTGGTGCGGCACAAGCCAGTCCACGTCTGCACCCGTGAACTTGAGACTATCCAGCGAGGCTTGCGCCGTGCTCGCCAGCTTTTCCACGGCATGCCGGAACACCTCGCGTCCCTGCATGCGCAGGTGCCCGATCTCCTGCGTCGACACCCCGCCGTCCACGTAGAGTATGTCGCGATGCCGCCCGTCGGAATGGAGATCCGTCGCAAGGATTCCGCGGTCCCTGTTGGATCCCTCGCACTCGGCAACCTCGAGCAGGACCGCCCCCGCGCCGTCACCGAACAGGACGCAAGTCGAGCGGTCGCTCCAGTCAAGAATGCTGCTGAAGGTTTCTGCGCCGATCAAGAGAACGCGGCGAGCCTGGCCAGAGACGATCAGGGCATTCGCTTGGGACAGCCCGAAGACGAATCCAGCACAGACCGCCTGCACGTCGAAGGCGTATCCCCGCGTCATGCCGAGCTTTGCCTGCACGATCGTTGCCGCCGACGGGAATGTAAGGTCCGGTGTCGATGTGGCGACGATCACCGCGTCGACGTCATCCGCGGTGCGGCCAGCCGCAGCCAGAGCCGACGACGCGGCCTTGGTAGCCAGTTCGGAGACAGTTTCGCCTTCGGCCGCAAAGTGGCGGGATTCAATTCCCGTCCGTGCCCTTATCCATTCATCCGAAGTGTCGAGCTTGCTCTCGAACCAAGAGTTTGGAATCACCCGCTCGGGCAGATAGTGCCCGACTCCTTGCACCACCGCGCGTGTCTTCATCATCCCGGTTCTTTATCAGCCGCTTCGGCGGTTTCCCCATCGTCATCCTGCCTGTCGGGGTTGAAGGATGCAACCCGTGCCGCGAGGCGCTCGTTGAATCGGCTTTCGGCCAGTCGACATGCAAGCCCCAAGGCCGATGCGACGCCGATCGCGTCGGCTGAACCGTGACTCTTGACGACGGTGCCGTTAAGGCCCAGGAACACGCCGCCATTTACCCTCCGGGGATCAATTCGCCTGGAAAGGCGACGAAGCGATGTCACTGCCAGCAGCGCTGCAATTCGTGAGAGCGGCGTGGCGCGGAAGGCTTCGCGCAGGAATTGGCGGATGAGCAATGCCGTGCCTTCGCCGGTCTTCAGCGCGATATTGCCGGTAAACCCGTCGGTCACGATCACATCCACGCGTCCAGACGGAATGTCACCGCCCTCGACAAAGCCGACGAACTCGAAGTTTGCATCGTCGGCGGCCGATGCGATCAGGTCGTGCGCTTCGCGAATCTCGGTGTGGCCCTTGTTCCCTTCGGTGCCGACATTCATGATGCCGATGCGCGGCCGGGACAGTTCCAGGCCGTTTCGCGCGTAGGAGGCGCCCATGAGCGCGTATTGAAGGAGATCCCTGGCGTCAGCCCGGATGTCGGCGCCGACGTCAAGCAGGATGTTGAATCCGCCGGGGCTCCGCGACGGCCACAGGCAGGCGATTGCCGGCCGGTCGACGCCCGGAAGTTTCTTCAGCCTGATCATGGACACCGCCATCAGGGCACCGGTGTTTCCGCAGGACACGACGGCATCAGCCTCGCCGTTCCTGACTGCCTCGACCGCCGCCCACATGGACGTTCCCTTGCCGTTGCGCAGCACTTGGCTCGGCTTGTCCTCCATGCTGACGACGTCTTCCACGTGACGAATCTCGCAGCAATCGATCAACTGCCGCTTCTTGCCCAGCCTGTTCCGCCTGCGCACAAGCTTGCGCAGTTCGGGCTCTGGACCGAAGAGCAGGAATTCGAAATTGCCGTTCTTTCGAGCGGCCCTGGCAATGCCGGCAACGACGGCGGCCGGTCCCCGGTCTCCTCCCATGGCGTCAACGGAAATCTTCCTGCGCCTGTTCGCGTCGTTCGATTGATCGGGGATATATGTCATCCCATGCGTGCTGGAGGACGGGTTCAGGCCGCGTCCTCGTCTAGGTCGAATTCCTCGATCTGGGCAACAACTTCGCGGTCGTTGTAGTGACCGCAAGCGGCGCAAACATGGTGCGGGCGTTTCAATTCGCCGCAGTTCGGACACTCGACGGGGCTCGAGGCGGTCAAAGCGTCATGGGCGCGGCGCTTGTTGCGGCGAGACGGAGTAATTTTGTTCTGCGGGACGGCCATGTCCTAGATCCTTGGTTCAATTTGGAGTTGCCTGACCCCGTTCAGGGTTGGCGCGGTCTTACGCGCCGGCACGGTCCTTGTCCAATTAACTGTCGTTCGTGCGAAGGCGGGAACATAGCGCGATTTCGTCCAAGGGCAAGGCCGAATTCACCCTTGGTTCCTGCCGGTGTCAGACGTCTTTTCCTGAAGCGATTTCAAGGCCGCGAACGGGCGGGCATCTTCATCCGTCATTGGGGATTTTCCTGGCTCGGACACGGAGATCTTGACCGGTTCAACATCCTTGATCCTCGGCCATGGCGGCAGGGCCAGCGCGAGCGCCTCGGCCAGGACTTCCTCGAGATCTAGGGTGGTCGGCAGGGGGTCGGCGTTTTCGTCAGCTGCCATCTCGACCTCGTCACCCTCGGGCACCGGCAAGTCATGAACGTAGAGACGGATCACCTGTTCCTCGATGCGGGTGGTCACCGGGTTGCCCGTTGCGACGCAGTCCTGCTGGATCGTTGCGCCCAGCCTGGCGTCCAGCTTCAGATCCAGATCGCCGTCCGGAGAGAGCCGTCCTTCGAGTTTCACCTTTCGCAAGCCCCTGACGCCGAGCGACCGCGCGAGTTTTGCGCGTGCGTCCGCATCCGGCTCAAGCGAGAACGAAATCCTCTCCCTGACGGACTGGCACTTGATGACGTGATTGCCTGCACCGATTGCCACGAGCAATTCCTTGAACCTGTGACCTACTATGGATATGCCGACTAGGCGGAGGTCGCGGATTTAGCAAGAGGTTGGCGCAATGAAGGTTTCGCGTGGGGCTGTCCTGGGGGCAGGGGCGTCGGTTTTCGCCCTTGTGCTCGTGTCCGCCTGTTCAAGCCTAGAAGACAGTCATGGCTACGTTCCTGAAGCCGGCCTCGTAGAGGATGTCCTGGTCGGAGTCGACACGAAGGAGACGGCCGCCCGCATCCTCGGTCGCCCGGGCGCGGAAGGAATTGTCGACGACAGCGGCTGGTACTACGTCAAGTCCGACTACGAGAGTCGCCTCTGGCGCGCGCCCGTCGAGGTGAACCGCGAAGTTCTCGCCATCTCCTTCACCGCCGATGGCGTCGTCGAGAATGTCGAGCGCTTCGGGCTGGAAGATGGCCGTGTCGTCGCGTTTGAGCGCAGGGTCACGGATTCGAACACGCAGGGCATCAGCTTCCTGCGGCAACTCTTCTCCAATTTCGGCAATTTCGACCCGGCGGCACTTTTCAACGAGAACTAGTCGTCTTCCGTTCCGGGCTCGAAGTTGAGCGCTACGCCATTGATGCAATAGCGAAGACCCGTCGGCTTCGGGCCGTCGGGGAACACATGCCCCAGGTGCCCTTCGCAGCGTGAGCAATGCACCTCCGTCCTGCGCATGAAGAAACTGCGATCCTCGCGTTCGCCGATCATGTCGTCTTCTATCGGCTGGTAGAAGGACGGCCATCCGGTGCCGCTGTCGAACTTGTGGGCTTGGTCAAAAAGGCGTGATCCACAGCCCTTGCACGTGAAGACACCCGGATCTCTTGGAAAATTGTCATGCGTGAAGGCGCGTTCGGTCTTGTGCTTCCTGAGGACGTCATATGCCAGCCCGTCCAATTGGTCGCGCCACTCTTGATCGGATTTTGCGATCTTCTCCACTTGAGTTCCCCTTGTCGCGTTACTGTCACAGTTGTGCGGCATCATGGCCCATGCGAAACTTATGCTGGCGAACCGGATTCACCAAGAGGAGAACATGGCGCGCGCGAAATACAGGACCCGCATCGCGGCGGCGCCAGAGGACATCCAGGCCGCACAGCGGCTTCGGTACCGGGCCTTCATTGCAGGCAGGAACGCCACGGACCGTCCGAACGGGCTCGATGCGGATCCCTTTGACGACATTTGCCGGCAGGTCCTTGTCGACGATGTTGCCCGCGATCGGGTCGTCGCCACGTTTCGGCTGCTGCGCCTCGGATGCGGGGCCGAAATCGGCAAGAGCTATTCGGCTCAGCACTACGGCCTGAAGGGCTTGTCGCGGTACCGTCGACCGATGGTCGAGATGGGCCGGTTCTGCGTAGCGCCGGGCGAAGACGATCCCGGCATCCTGCGCGCTGCATGGAGCGCCTTGGCCGCGTTCGTTGACCGGGAAGGGATCAAGCTGCTCTTCGGATGTTCGTCGTTTCACGGCACCGATGCGGAGATCTACACCGATGCATTCGCTATGCTGAAAGAGCGCCATCTCGCGCCGCAGCGCTGGCTTCCCAGGATCAAGGCGCCGAACGTCTTCAGGTTCGCGCAGCGGCTTCGGCAGAAGCCGGACCGGCGCCGGGCGCTGCGCTCGATGCCGCCCCTGCTGAGGAGCTACCTGTCCATGGGCGGCTGGGTCAGCGATCATGCGGTCATCGACCGGGACCTGAACACGCTGCACGTCTTCACCGGCCTGGAGGTCGACTCGATCCGTCCGGCGCGCGCGCGATTGCTGCGTGCGGCTGCGGTCTCGCCGGAATGACACGCTTGACCTGTTTCGGAGTCACGCTTAGCCCGCCGGCATGGCACGTGCACCACTCCTGCAACTGACCGACATCGCGCTGACGTTCGGCGGCAATCCGCTCTTTGAAGACCTGTCGCTGATCATCCAGCCGGGGGATCGCCTTGCGCTGGTCGGACGAAACGGCTCCGGGAAGACCACCCTTCTCAAGGTTATGGCTGGACTGGTCGATGTCGACGGGGGTGAACGGACGCTTTCTCCCGGAGACAGCGTTGGGTACATGGAGCAGGAACCTGACGTTCGGGGGTGCACAACGCTTGGCGAACTGGCGACCCGAGGCGTTGAAACCTCGGAGCGCTGGCGCGTCGAGGCGGCAGCCGGAGGACTGAAATTCGATGTCGATACCCGCGTCGAGGCCGCCTCCGGCGGCGCGCGGCGGAAGGCCGGGCTGGCAAGGCTCATTGCGCAAGCACCCGAACTCATGCTGCTTGACGAGCCAACGAACCATCTGGACATCGAGTCGATCGCCTGGCTTGAGGCGCACCTGAGCGAATCTGGCCGCGCCTTCGTCGTGATCAGTCACGACCGTGCCTTCCTTCGTGCGCTCACGCGCGCGACAATCTGGATCGACCGGGGAGTCGTGCGCCGGCGCGAAGGCGGCTTCGCGGGCTTTGAGGACTGGCGCGACGAGGTTTGGGCGGTCGAAGACGCGGCAAGGCACAAGCTCGATCGCAAGATCCTGAGCGAAAGCAAATGGGCGGTCGAGGGCATCAGCGCACGTCGGCGGCGGGACTTGGGTCGCGTGCGGGCTTTGGAAGCAATGCGGACTGAGCGCGCGAACCAGGTTTTGCGCCAGGGAACCGCAAAGATGGACCTGATGTCCGGGCCGAGGTCGGGCAAGCGGATCATCGAAGCGCGGGGTATATCCAAGAAATTCGACGGCAAGGTGATTTGTCAGGACTTTTCGCTGCGGGTGACGCGTGGCGATCGGGTCGCGCTGGTGGGTCCCAATGGTGTTGGAAAAACCGCAATGATCGAATTGCTTTCTGGCCGCGCCGAACCGGATGAAGGCAGAATCGAATTCGGCACAAATGTCGAGCTTGCGGTCTTCGATCAGCACCGCGCTGAACTCGATCCCGATGCGACGCTTTGGGAGAGCCTTACGGGTCACAAGGCGATGCGCCTTCCGGGACGGTCGGACCAGGTCATGGTGCGCGGCCGACCTCGGCATGTCGTGACATATCTGAAGGACTTCCTGTTTGACGAGACGCAGGCCAGGGCTCCGGTCCGGTCGCTGTCAGGCGGCGAAAGGGCGCGTCTTCTGCTTGCGCGCATCATGGCAAGGCCCGCAAACCTCCTAGTGCTGGACGAACCCACGAACGACCTGGACATGGAGACGCTGGACCTCTTGAGGAACTTGCTCGCCGAAGCCGATTCCACGGTCCTGCTTGTCAGCCATGATCGGGACTTCGTTGAAAGGGTGGCGACCCGGACCTTGGCATTCGAGGGGGACGGTCGGATCACGGTTCATGCGGGAGGCTGGCTGGACTTTGCTTGTCTGGATCGTACTGCGACACGCGCAAACAACCGGTCGTCGTTAGTGAAGGCGCGAGCACACGGCAAGAAGCGAGAGTCGAGGCAGGCAAGGACGCAGGGGCTGAGTTTCACGGAAACCCACCGTCTGGAAGAGCTTCCCGGCGTCATCGCGCAGCTTGAGTCCGAGATTGCAAAGCTTAGCGAAATCATGTCCGACCCGGATCTCTATTCCAGGGAACCGATCAAGTTCCGGAAAGTAGCCGACGCGTTGGTCGACAGGCAGGCGCGACTGGCTGACGCAGAGGCTGAGTGGCTAGCCCTTGAGGAAAGATCCGAAGGCGGGTGACAGGTCGGTTCCGGTTGGAAGCAGGGTCCTCCACGCGTTTTTGGAAATGTCGGCGCTTGTACGGAGAGGATTGGAATGCGCATCTCGTCCGATCGGCAGAGGGTTCCCGGCAAGCCTGTGACGCGACCCTTCCGCATCCGACTTTGGTCGGCTGGAATCAAAGCAGAAAAACATGTTTGCCGCTCTTGACTGCCGCAGAAATATGCGTAGAACCCGCGCATTCACGAACTCCTCGAACCGGGTAGACACATGGGCACGTTCACCGCAACTCCGGCGGAGATTGAAAAGAAGTGGATTCTGATCGACGCGGAAGGAGTCGTACTGGGACGCCTCGCTTCGATCATTGCCACGCGCCTGCGCGGAAAGCACAAGGTGACGTACACGCCTCACATGGACATGGGCGACAACGTCATCGTCGTCAATGCCGAGAAGGTTCAACTGACGGGCAACAAGCGTGAAAAGCCGAACTACTGGCACACGGGCTATCCGGGCGGCATCAAATCGCGGACAACCGGCGAGATCCTTGAAGGTGCGCATCCCGAGCGCGCGGTGATGCAGGCCGTCAAGCGCATGCTTCCCAGGAACCGCCTGTCACGAAAGCAGATGACGAACCTTCGCGTCTATGCCGGGGGCGAGCACCCGCATGACGCGCAAGAGCCGGAAGTGCTCGACGTCAAGTCCCTTAACAAGAAGAACACTCGGAGCTGAATCGATGGCCGAAGACGTCGCAGTGGCAAACGAATCGACGGAAACCTCAGGATTGGCCGAAGGCGTTCTCGCGGACATGCAGGTCGCGGCGACCGAGCCGGAACCTGCCCGCGTGCCCGTGCGCGACGAATTCGGCCGGTCATACGCGACCGGAAAGCGCAAGGAGGCCGTGGCCCGTGTCTGGATCAAGCCGGGCTCTGGCAGGGTGGTCGTCAATGGCAAGGACATGGACGTCTATTTTGCGCGTCCCGTGCAGCAGATGATCTTGCGGCAGCCATTCAAGGTGGCTGGCGTTGACGGCGAGTTCGACGTAATGGCGACCGTCAAGGGGGGCGGTCTTTCCGGGCAAGCGGGCGCCGTGAAGCACGGGATATCGAAGGCGCTTCAGCTTTATGATCCCAGCCACCGTCCGGCACTGAAGGCTGCGGGCTTCCTGACTCGCGACAGTCGCGTGGTGGAGCGCAAGAAATACGGCAAGGCCAAGGCGCGCAAGAGCTTCCAGTTCTCCAAGCGCTGACGCAGGACAAGTCGAGGTCTCAGAGAATTCAAGCGCTCGCAGGATATTGCGGGTGCTTTGTCTTTTTTCGAGAGAGAAAAGGCGGCGCGATCACATGTCGGGTTCCGTGTTGCCAGCCCTAATTCAGCAGCGCTTGAATGGACGACAGGACGAACTGTCGTCATGTCACGATCGAACGCTGAGTAATTTCAGCCAAGCATCTCTGGCCTTCGGTTCGGAACTTGCAGTCGAACACGCAAGCAATTGTCCGGCGGTTCGCGCCTGAACTGGATCTTGCGCGGCTTTGATGCTTGGTCCAGTCAAGTTCTGCTTTGCGTAACCCGTGCCCAGTCGGACCCCGCGTAGCCGATGGCCATGATGCGGACCGCTTCATGCTCATCGTCCACCACGAAGCAAACCACGCCCTTGCCCGCTGCAGGGATGGCACGAAGACCGTGTGCAATCTCGTTTCGGAGTGAGCCCTTGTGTGGCACCTCGCTAAGCTTCTGAATCACTGTCTCAATCTCGTCAATCGTCCGTAGCGCAATCTCTGTTCCCGCATAGTCGGCGATCAACCAGGCAATGTCGGCGAGATCATCCGCCACGCTTGGGTGACGGAAAATTCTATACTTCTTCATTCCTTTTGTTTCAGCCGACGACGGACGTCTTCGAACATCGTATCGCTCTCATCCATTTCTATGAACTCAGAACGTAGCGTCTGCATCCGCGCCCTGATTGCGTCAGCCATCCCGGCCAGAACGGCTTCGCGCTCGCCTTCTTCCTGCATGAGCCTCTCGATGCCTTGCGCAACCACGCTGCTTACAGATGCGCAAGAGCCTTCCTGCACTTTCCGTTTTGCAAACTCGTGATGTCGTTCTGTGAAACTCACGGCGGTTTTGACGGTCATGTCGCATCGATCCCGAGTGACTTTTTTGGGTAACACTAAGTAACACTATGGCTGTCGAAGTGCAAGGCACTTGTTCCTTCCAATTTTGATTGGATCGGCATCTTGTAACTGTTCCGCGTTTTGAAAATCCGCCAATGCCGCTGGAATTGACTGCCCGCGTGTCCGTGCCAAGAACTTGCAAAGGCCGTTGCTCAAACCCGTTTGACAGTAACGTTCGACCCATTGAGCGTCCGGTGTCCTCCCTGACATTCGAGTGCTCCGTGAGAGCAGGAGGTTACTCTCCCTTTCGGAACAGGATCGTCCCGCGTTGGTTGATGAGCAGCACCTCTCCTGTGGCTGGATGAAAATATGCCTCGACCCGCTTGCCGCTTGGCATGTTGCCGTAGACTTCCCAGCAGCCACCGTCCTGTTTCATGCGCTTCACTGTCCAGCCCTCGGCAGAGAGCTTTTTGGTGAGCTGTGTTTCGGTCAGCCAGCCCTCTTTCTCGACATGCTCGCATTGATGCATCCCGTCGCATGGGCCATGGTCGGTGTTGCCAGCGCGACGGCCAGTATCAAGGTCTTCATTTCATGTCCTTTTGTCAGGCGGCCGACACGCGGGCGCGGTTGAGATTCCTGAGGATGCGGTATGTTTCCAGCCCCGCCAGCGGGACGAAATGCACCAGGGCCGGTCCGAAGTCGTTGTGCACGAAAATCCAGTGCAGGAGCGTGCCAAGAGCGGCGACATATACAGAGCGCTGCAAGACCTTCCAGGCCGGCCCCATTTTTCGGACCGACCAGTTGTTCGACGTGATGGCCAGCGGCACGAAGACAAAGAAGGCGAGCCAGCCGGTCCAGATGCCAAGCGCAAGCGCCTCTCCCAGGATGGCCTGCAGGCTGCCCATGTCGACGATGTAAAGCGCCGTGTGAAACACTGCATAGGCGAATGCAGCAACCCCGAAGTAGCGCCGCCGTTTTATCATCCAACGCCAAAAGTCCGAGCCTGGAAACAGCATCTGCATCGGAGTGAGGATCAACGCGACGATCAGGAACCGGGCAGAGAATTCCCCGGTCGGGTGCAGGAGCATCTCGGTGACTGGCTCGCCCTCGGCCCCGGGCTGGCCGGAAAGGAGTGCAAGGACCATGGGGATTGAGGGCAGCGCCAGCACCGCCCATATGAAGTATCGGGAGTCGAGTATCGCTTTGAACATGAGTCATTCCGGAAAGCGCTGCGTCATTCGTGTAGTGAAACGCGTCGGCAGCGGAATTCCGTCGCCGTATTGACGAGCATTTGTTCGCCGCCCGACTTCGGTCACAGGCGTCAGTTTGGTCGTGATGGACTGCGGTCCACTCCGCGAACCGTGCCTTGGCTGACGTCGGCCTCGGGTCCGGAGCCGGCTTTCGTCGCAAGCGCAATTGATGGTCGCCAAATCGGGACGTAGGTGCCGCACGAATTGACTCGGGACACCCAAGTGCTCGCCGGAAGCCGAAGTGACCAAATTATGGCCCTGTAGCCCTGCAGCAGGGAGCGCCAGATCGGTCTGCTGGGCTTGATCTGAGAGGCTAGATTCGTCCGCGAAGTTCCGGTGAGCCTTTTGCGTAATGCCGAGCACGGAACAGCCAGTTGATCTTGCCGAACCCGTCAACCTCATTGAAGTACGGGCAGACATATTCCCAAGCAATTGCACCCTCGGGCGTCACTTCGAAAACGCATCCCTTTGCGCCCTCGCAAATCAGGGTGTTGCCGCTGGCGAGGCGCTGGCATCCGCCCACATGCGGTGAATAGAAGCTTTGCGGATTGTCCTTGGCCTTGTAGCGCCACACAATGTCGTTGGTTGCTGGATCGATTTCCCAAACTTGGGAATGGTGCAGGTCGGAAGCATAGGCGCCATTGGCAAACACCAGGACATTGCCGTTGTCGAGCATCTGCGCGTCGTGCTGTCCGCCCATCTCGTCGTCTTGATAATGCCAGACTATCTCATCGTGCTGCCGATCAAGGATGAACACGAGGTTCAGGACCTTGCAGCTGATCAGGTATTTTTCATTCTTCAGCGGAACGATCGTGTTCGTGTGCCCCGTGGACCAGCGGTTGGCATTGCGGTGCAGCGGGAACCGATCGCTGCCGAACTCCGTAAGGGGCCGTTCCCAGACGATGGTGCCGGCCTCGTCGACTTCGCGGATGGCTTCGCCACAGATGCCCGCCTCGGTTTCCGAACCTGGAACGCCCCCCTGGATCGATGCCTGAACTTCAGGATCGATTTCGGTGTATGCCAGATAGACGGCTCCGCCAGTCGGCAGCCGCCGCGCGTCGTGATGCTGATATGGGTCGCGATGCTCCCATACCAGGTTACCATCCCAGTCGTATTCGCGCATCAGGCCGCTGCTGGTCAGGACGACGCCCTTGCGCTCTTCGGACCGCTCGTTGACGAAGAGGTTTCCGTTGGGAAGCAGGGTGCACCAAAAGGTCAGTCCGCTGCCGACTGTCCAGCGGTGTCCTACCACTCCGTCATAGTTGATCAGGTAAACCTGATTGCCGCCGGACGGGGCAAGGAGCACGTGGCCGGGGGTCGACCGGGATCGGTCATGGTGGGTCACGCCGGTGGTTGAGGTCAGCATCGAACAGTTCCTTGCAGCGCCCAAGACGCCGGATTGCCGAAAGGAATAGTGCCGCCTTTAGCGACCCGTCAATGTTTGTCCCCGTGTTGTCAGGCGACGCGCAAGGCCGTAGCGTTCAGATCAATTGCCCCGGAATGCCCAAGATCGGAGACCAGCCTTGCCAGTGCCCACAGCCAGGAATTCAGGCATCGAGGTTCCGGCCTGTGACATCGATTTCTTCAGCGATGAATGTGTAACGGACCCGGTTTCGGCCTACCACCAGATGCTGGCCGCTGGTCCGGTCGTCTGGCTGCCCAGGAACCGATTGCATGCGATTTGCGGCTATGATGCGCTGACGACGTCATTGCGCAATCACAAGGTCTTTCGCTCCGGAAAGGGCGTTTCGATCGACGACGCGGTAAATTCCTTCCTCATCGGCAGCACTCTCAATTCCGACCCGCCCGAGCACGACGCGACACGGGCCATCACATTCGGGCCGCTCACGCCGAAGGCACTGGAAGAGGTGCGTGCCAGGATCGAGGAAGAGGCACAACTCATTGCCGACCGGGTGGTCGCGCAGCGCGAGTTTGACGCCGTCAGTGATCTCGCGACGCATCTGCCGCTGGCAATCGTGCGCGATTTGGTGGGTCTTGGCGCCCATGGCAAGGAACACATGCTGAAATGGGCCGGGGCCACGTTTGAGCTGATGGGAGATCCGCGTGATCGAAGGAAGACGGCTCTAAAGAACCTGGGCGAGTTGCGCCAGTTCCTGGACGATCCCGAGGTGTTGAACGGTCTCAGCCCAGACGGCTGGGCCAATCGTGCAACTCGCATGGCGGTCGAGGCCGGGATGGAGCACAGAAAGGCGATTTCGCTGATGCGGGACTACATTGCGCCCAGCCTTGACACGACGATTTCGGCCATCGGGTACGGCGTGATGCTGTTTGCCCGAAACCCGGATCAATGGGACAAGCTTCGACAGGACAGGTCGCTTGTGCGTAACGCCATCGAGGAAGTCGTCCGACTCAATACACCGATCAAGACTCTGTCGCGCCTTGTCGAAGAAGCCGTCGAGGTCGGCGGAACGACGTTGCCGAAAGGGAGCCGAACCATGATGATGTTCGGTGCCGCCAACCGCGACCCGTCAAAGTTCGAAGACCCTGACGCATTTGATATCGAGCGGAATACGCGTGGTCATGTCGGATTTGGACACGGCACGCATGCGTGTCTTGGCATGCACCTCGCCCGTCTTGAAATGAGCTGCCTGTTCAATGCACTGGCAGATCGCATTGAACGCTTTGAACTCATTGAAGAACCGGTTCCCGGAAAGATCAGCGTTATCCACAGCTTTCGAAGATTGATGGTCCGCATCGAAACTTGAAGTGGCATCAGGACCTGCGGCAGAGAGCCCTGAACGTCGGGACGTCAAGCGATGTCCGGATTGGCGGGGGAGACCATCGCAGAAATGGTGACCAACGACCTTTCGGGCCGAGGCGGGGCGACATCCACGTGGCGGAACAGGTGGATTACTTCGCCACGAAGTTTGAATCCGGCAGAAAGTCGTGAAGGCGGGCGACAGGCGTCTCCTTTTCTCCCGGGGGCCAATGCGAGGCTTCGAGTCGCGGACCGTCCCTCCGAGAGTGAGCACAGGAAATGGTTGCATCTCTTCGCTTTCTCTTTACTTTCTCGTCCTGCACGGACAGGCATTCCTGTCTCGACAACTTTATGGCGACACATCAGGAGGAAAGACACACAATGCAACGTCGCAAGTTTCTGAAAGCAGCGGCACTCGGCACGGCAGGTGCCGCGCTTGCCGCGCCAATGGTGAACGCGCAAGGCGCAACCACCCTCACCATCGTTTCGACCTGGCCAAGGGACTTTCCCGGCCTCGGACTGAGCGCCCAGCGCTTGGCCGCACGCATTACCGAATTGAGCCAGGGGGCCATCCAGACCGAGTACTTTGCAGCGGGCGAGCGCGTTGGAGCGTTCGACGTGTTCGACGAAGTGTCTTCTGGCAACTCGCAGGCCTACATTGCTGCCGATTACTACTGGATCGGCAAACATCCGGGCTTCGCATATTTCACTGCAGTACCGTTCGGAATGACGGTCTCGGAATGGAATGCCTGGATCAAGTTTAGAGGCGGGCAGGAACTTTGGGACAAGATCTCCGGTGAATTCGGGCTGAAGGCCGTACCATGCGGTTCAACCGGCGCCCAAGCCGGCGGCTGGTTCAACAAGGAGATCAACAGCCGCGATGATCTTCAGGGCCTGAAAATGCGTATCCCCGGCCTCGGTGGAACCGTGATGTCGAAGCTTGGCGTTTCAACGGTCTCGCTGCCAGGCGGCCAGATCTACGAGAACCTCGTTTCGGGTGCTGTTGACGCTACAGAATGGGTCGGCCCCTACAATGACTACTTCATGAAGTTCTACGAGGCCGCCCAGTATTACTACACCACGGGAATGCATGAGCCTGGATCCAGCTTGGCATTTGGGATGAACGCGTCCTGGTGGGGCGGCCTGAGCGACTGGGAGCGGGCACTCATCACCGCTGCCTGCTTGGAGGAGCACGCCGCCCAGCCGGAGGAGGCTTGGGCCAACAACGGCGAGTACCTCGCACGTCTCGTGAACGACCACGGCGTTCAGGTTCGCGCATTCAACGAGGATGTCTGGGATGCCTTCGGTGAAGCTGCGGAGGAAGTGTTCGTCGAGACCCGCGATCACTCCGCACTTGCTGCCGAGATCGATGATGCCTTCCAGGCGGCACTTAGGGAAATCGGTGCCTGGCAGGCGGCGGCGGAGATCGCGTATTCGAACCAGCGCAACCGTGTTCTTGGTCTGACCTGAGGCCTTGAACGGAACCGGCTTATGACCAAGGCAGGAGCCGGCGGAACGTCGGCTCCTGCTTTTTCCGTCGACGCGCGTACAGCAGCATGAAATCAGGTGCGCGCCACGGTACGGGACAGTCGGAGGGATGTTGATGAGCACCGCGTCAGATCCGGACAACCTGTCTCGTCACGGCACGCCTGCACCTGTGCCGCGCGTGTTTGGGTGGGCGATGCTCGCCGCGCTTGCCGCATTCATGATCAACAACGTGTTCATCGTGGCCTGGGGCTTTCCAAAGCCAACCCAGGCATTCGGCGGTGATGGACGTGCATGGCTGCTGGTCGCGATTTACGCAATCTTTGCCGCTCTCGCGGTTTTCTGGGTGTTGCGTACGCCTGATCGTGCGTTGCGACACGATGCGAGGGCGATCAGCGATTTCAACGCCTATCTTATCCGCGGTTGTTATTTCGCGGTGCTTTTTACCGGGATTGCAGATGCCGCGATCGCCTTCATCCGGGTCGAGGGCCTCCTGCCCTACGTCTTCGGCGAGAAACTCTCACACGATTTGATACGGTCTCATTTTATTGGCCCATGGATTCACTTTCCCTTGGCGGTTCTCGGGTTTGTCGTGGCGGCATTCTCGCGCTCGCTGGGCTTCATTTGGCTGGCGCTATTGATCGTGATAGCGGAACTGCTGATCGTTTTCTCCCGATTCGTCTTCTCCTACGAACAGGCACTCATGGGTGATCTCGTCCGCTACTGGTATGCGGCACTGTTCCTCTTTTCCTCTGCCTACACGCTCCTCGATGAGGGCCATGTGCGCGTCGACGTGCTCTATGCGAGCTTTGACGTCCGCCGGAAGGGAAGGGTGAACGCCGTGGGAGCGATCCTGATGGGCATGTCGACCTCCTGGGTCATCATCCTGGTCGGCATGGGATCGGCCAATGCCATCATCAATTCTCCTGTCAGGAACTTCGAAGTCAGCCAGACCGGCACGGCAGGCATGTACACCAAGTACCAGATGGCTGCGTTTCTCGGGATATTCGCCATCACTATGCTGATACAGTTCGTGAGTTACCTGTTTGAGGCCGTGGCGGACATGCGGGACGAACCCGGGCACCGTGACGTGGAACCGGTGGGGCATTGAGGATCACCGCTGATGGAACTGTTTTTTCTCGCCCTGCTGATCTTGGTTATGGCCGCTGCCTTGGGCTCCGGCTTTCCCGTTGCCTTCGCGCTTCCGGGCGCAGCGATCATTTCGATCGTTGCCGCGGCGGCCTCCGGCTACATCTTTGCCGACAACATGGACGCGTTCTTCCATTCCGGCGGGCCGTCGCAGTGGCTTACGGCCGGGGTGACGAACCTTAGGGGCGTCTATTGGGAGGTCGAGCGGGACACCCTGATTGCGATTCCTCTGTTCATCTTCATGGGCATCATGCTGCAGCGGTCCAAGATCGCCGAAGACCTGCTGGTGACCATGGCGCGGCTCTTTGGACCGGTGCCGGGAGGACTTGGCATTTCGGTGGTCTTCGTGGGGGCGCTGCTTGCTGCCACGACCGGGATCGTTGGTGCAACCGTAGTCGCGATGGGACTCATCTCCCTTCCCGCGATGCTGCGCAACAATTACGCCCAACCGCTTGCAACGGGAACAATCGCGGCATCAGGCACACTGGGACAGATCATCCCGCCATCCATCGTTCTCATCATCCTGGCTGACCAGCTGGCAAGCGCCTCGGACCAGGCGTCGACAGCGCGGAAGGCGCTGCACAAGGGTTCAACCGGGGAATTGACCATGCCCTCGGTCTTCGACGTGGCATCCACGAGCGCGGGCGAAATGTTCCTGGGCGCCTTCGTGCCGGGCATCGTGCTTGTCCTGCTCTACATGCTCTTCATCCTCGGCCTTGCCTTGATTAGGCCAAAGCTGGCGCCAGCCGTTCCTTACGCCAGCGTGCGCGATGCAAGATTCTGGGGCAATGTGCTGCTGACGCTTGTTCCGCCGCTGGCCCTGATATTCCTCGTTCTCGGCTCAATCCTTTCGGGCATCGCAACCGTCAACCAGGCCGGTGCCATCGGTGCAGCCGGTGCGTTGATCATGGCTGGCTACCGGCTTGTGGAGCAGAACCGCCTCACGTTCGCGCCTGCGCTTCTAGCGATCGTCGGGCTTGCCGTGATCGCGTTTGCCCTTTCTAATTTCGACACCAACGTCAAGTCAGTGATCGTTACCGGCGGAGACATGACGGGCATCTGGCTTGCCGGCGTCGGCGTTGCGCTTGTGATGGTCGCATTGATCTGGTCGGGCGTCCGCGTCCTGCGGATCGAAAACACCTTGCGCGACGTGATGATCGAGACCGCAAAGACCACGTCGCTGGTGTTCATAATCCTGCTCGGTGCAGCAATGCTGACTGCGGCGTTCCGTGCATTTGGCGGCGAGGAACTGGTGAAGGATTTCCTGAATTCGTTGCCGGGCGGGTTCTGGACGCAGTTTGTCATCGTCATGGCCGTGATATTCGTTCTCGGCTTCTTTCTCGACTTCATCGAGATTGCGGTTGTGGTCGTGCCGATCGTGGCACCTATCCTGTTGGCAGATCCCACGGCCAACATCACGGCGGTCTGGCTCGGCGTGATGATCGGACTGAATATCCAGACCTCGTTCCTTACGCCACCGTTCGGTTTCGCGTTGTTCTACCTGAGGGGCGTCGCGCCGTCGTACGTGAAGACGGTCCAGATCTACAAGGGGGTCGTGGCCTTCATCTGCCTCCAGTTGGTCGCGCTCGCAATCGTCGGCTACTATCCGCAGCTCGTGAACTATCTGCCGAACCGCGTTTCGCTTCTGGGCGAGACAGCTCCGCCCCCGCGGAACCCGAAGCTGCAGCATTGCCTTGAAGACTACGTCCATGATCGGCTGGCCGAGAGCCGCGAGGTTGTTCTGGCGTCCATCGAGACGGCACGCGGGCTCGATCTCTCGATCCTGCCGCGCGGTGCTCGCGGTGCCTTGGCGGACGCATTTGACAGCGCAGAAGCTGCAATAGGCCATCTCGAGAGTGCCTGGGTTGCCCATGACGAGGTGGTCGCGGCCACGGGCGAGTATCGCCCGTTGCATCGACGGGTGAGATTCATCGAAAAGCAGATCCGTGATCTTGATCGCGAGATCGGGAAACTGACCCAGCAGGCTAGCTTCCTGACAACCGAAGATCAGGCCGACCGTAAGGCGCAGCTCGAAGAGAGAATTGCGGCAATGGAGGCCGAACGCGCTGAACTCGCGGCAACCGTGCCGGACGGCTGGGACGAAGTCTACATGCAGTTCAGCGCCCTTGTTCAGACAGAGGACAAGGCACGTGCGGCCTATCGGCGGGCAGCGGACGGTTCGGTCGGGCCCGTGCGCGATTTCCTCTCCATCGTGGAAGCCAACGACGCATTCTTCGCGCTGGAAAGCGACTTGCGCGGAATGCAGAGCCTGGTGGCAACGGGTGACAGGGCCATTGCGGAAGAGACAGCCAAGGCCCTCGGCAGTGCCTTCGGGGCGTTGGCCGGTGCCGACGACATTCGTTCGGCTCTGTCGAAGGTGCGCCGCTCGCTGCGCGATGGTCGGGAGGATCGCGAAAAAGCGGCGGAGAACTGGGCTGATGCCGTGGCGGCGTTTGAGGAACAGACCGCGTGGCGTCGCGCTGCGGCGGGAGACCTGTCAATTGGTGTTCGAGCGTATCTTGATGCCATTTCCGACACGGTGGGCTCGCGCCAGCAGGACCGCCTGAACCGCGACCAGGCATTGCACATTTCCGGTTGCAACGCCGCCCATCGCGACGTCTCCCTGAATTTCTAGGGGAGGGTGTCGGGAGCAGATCCGCAATCAAGCGTGCAGCACCGATCATGCCGGCCAGCGCGTGCAGTCCGTCCTTGCGTCCAGTGCTTGGTTTCGAGGATTTCGCGGAGCTGCAAGTTCGGTCGTCCTCACCCAGGATGAGATCATGTGCGTCGATTGGATCATTCTATCCAAGTGATATTGCAAACTTGGGGCACGCGAAGAAGGTGCCTGGAGTGAATGACCGGTGCAAGTCCGCGCCCACGCACTGGCTGGGCCTGGCGACCTGAGCGCTTGAAGATTCAGGATGTGGTATTTGGTTCCTGTGACATCTCATAGCGACCCGTGTCGCCGTTGCACGCTCCTGTCATGAGATGAGGGTTGCTCCAAGCCGCGTGTTGTCGGACAAATGAGAACGTCCAACAGCCGAGCGAGCGCACCGTGAGACAACCTGAACTGTCACAGGATCCGCACAGGGTTCGGCAAGGTGTCGACAGGAATCTCGAGCGGGCCATCGGGCGCGAAGTGCGCGCATTTCGTCATCAACGGGGCATGACCGTTTCTGAACTGGCGTCCTCCACCGGTCTGTCAGCGGGCATGCTCTCAAAGATCGAAAACGGCAGGATCTCTCCGTCGCTCACCACGCTGCAAGGCCTTGCAAACGTGCTGAATGTTCCTCTCAGCTCGCTGTTCACGGGCTTCGATGACGCTCGGGAGGCCGTCCTGACGCGATCCGGCAGCGGGGTCGAGACAAAGAGGGCGGGAACTCGGGCAGGGCACCAGTACAACTTGCTCGGTCATCTTGGACACAACACCAGCGGGGTTGTGGTCGAGCCTTACCTGATCACGTTGGCTGAACAGTCGGACGTGTTCCCGACCTTTCAGCACGACGGAATCGAGATGCTGTACATGCTGGAAGGCGAAGTCGATTACCGCCACGGTGACAGGATCTTCTCCCTGAAGCCCGGAGATACCCTGTTTTTCGACGCGGACTCGCCGCACGGCCCCGAAGTCCTGGTCAAGCTTCCGGCAAGGTATTTGTCCGTGATTTCCTATCGGCAGTCTCGCTGAAATAGCCGAATCCAGGCTGCCGGCCCTTGCTTGAGACTCTGGCTGGCTGGCATCTCGTCGCATCTGCCGAAGGTTCGTATCGGGAAAAAAAGTTTCTCACAGGTAGTGCCGCGGCACGAGATTCGCTAGACTCGCACCGTTGGGCCAAGAAGGGATTCGATCCATGTGCGGGATTGTAGGTCTGTTCCTCAAGGACAAGGAGCTCGAGCCGAAACTGGGCGAGATGTTGACGCAGATGCTGACAACCATGTCGGACCGGGGACCGGACAGTGCTGGCATTGCGATCTACGGCAGGGGCAAGCGCGGCAAGGCGAAACTGACAGTGCAGTCGGACCAGCCTGATCAGGATCTTGGCGACCTGGCACCGGAACTGGGACAGGCCATAGGCACGGAGGTCGGCATTCGCCGCGTCGACACGCATGCGGTACTGGAATTGGCAGCAGGAAAGGTGCATGCGGCACGGAAGGCGGTTCGCGAATTGCGTCCGGGCATAAGGGTGATGTCTGACGGTGAAGTCATCGAGATCTACAAGGAAGTAGGGCTGCCCAAGGACGTTGCCGACCGTTTCGATCTGTCCCGGATGGAAGGCACGCATGGCATCGGACATACCCGAATGGCCACCGAATCCGCGGTAACGACAGAAGGGGCGCACCCGTATTCCACCGGGGCGGATCAGTGCCTGGTGCACAACGGTTCACTCTCGAACCATAACGACCTGCGCCGCAAGCTCATGCGCAAGGGTGCCCGGATCGAGTCGATGAATGATACCGAAGTCGGAGCCGCTTACCTGACCTGGAAGATGCAGAATGGCGCGTCGCTCGGCGAGGCGCTGGACAGCTCGCTCGATGATCTCGACGGTTTCTTCACGTTTGTCGTCGGTACGAAGGATGGCTTTGGCGTGTTGCGCGATCCCATCGCCTGCAAACCGGCCGTGATGGGTGAGACAAGCCAGTACGTGGCCTTTGGCAGCGAGTACCGGGCGCTGGTGAGCCTTCCGGGAATTGAAGATGCAAGCGTCTGGGAGCCTGAACCAGCGACCGTCTATTTCTGGAGCCATTGAGATGCAGACATATGATCTCGCCGAAAGAGGCCTTCGGGGGCTGAATTCCATTCTGCATGCGCAGGACGAGGAAACCAACCAGACTAGCTGGGAAGTCGTGAACCCAAGGGGCAGCCATGCGATTGCCGTGGGGTTGGATGCGCCGCTGGAAATCATCGTCAAGGGCTCGACCGGGTACTATTGTGCAGGGATGAACCAAGGGGCGACCATCACGGTCGAAGGCTCGGCAGGACCCGGAGTTGGCGAAAACATGATGTCGGGATCCGTGGTGGTCGAGGGAGATGCCAGCCAGTACGCAGGCGCCACGGGCCATGGAGGGCTGTTGGTGATCAAGGGCAACGCCTCCTCGCGCTGCGGCATATCGATGAAGGGAATCGACATCGTGGTGCACGGCAATGTCGGGCACATGTCGGCCTTCATGGCGCAGGCCGGCAATCTCGTCGTGTGCGGTGATGCGGGTGATGCATTGGGCGACTCGATCTACGAGGCGCGGATCTTTTTGCGCGGTTCGGTCAAGAGCCTTGGCGCGGACTGCGTGGAAAAGGAGATGCGACCGGAGCATGTCGACATCCTCAAGGACTTGCTTGATCGGGCGGACTTGCATGCCAGGCCCGAGGAGTTCAGGCGCTACGGCTCGGCCCGCAAGCTCTACAATTTCGATGTCGACAACGTCGCTGATTACTAGGGAATTGGGCATGAAGGACAAAGAAAGCGCGATTCCGCGCACCCTGCCGATCCAGTCGGCGACGTTCACCAAAGAGGTCAATGCCGAAATTCGCCGCGCCGCGGCCACCGGAATTTACGACATCCGAGGCGGCGGCGCCAAGCGTCGCGTGCCGCATTTCGACGACCTGCTGTTCCTTGGAGCCTCGGTGTCGCGGTATCCGCTCGAAGGGTATCGCGAGCGCTGCGACACCTCGGTGACGCTGGGCACTCGCTTTGCCAGGAACCCGATCGAACTGGATATCCCGATCACCATCGCAGGCATGAGTTTCGGCGCGCTGTCAGGGCCGGCAAAGGAGGCACTTGGACGCGGAGCATCGGCTGCGGGTACGTCAACCACGACCGGCGATGGCGGCATGACGCCCGAAGAGCGGCAGCATTCATCCAAGCTGGTCTATCAGTACTTGCCTTCGCGCTACGGCATGAACCCCAACGATCTGCGCCAGGCAGATGCCGTCGAGGTCGTTGTAGGGCAGGGTGCCAAGCCCGGCGGTGGTGGAATGCTGTTGGGTCAGAAGATTTCCGACCGCGTGGCAGAGATGCGAACGTTGCCCCAGGGGATCGACCAGCGCTCAGCATGCCGCCACCCCGACTGGACAGGGCCGGACGACCTCGAGATCAAGATCCTTGAACTGCGCGAGATCACGGACTGGCGAGTGCCGATCTACGTAAAGGTCGGCGCGACGCGACCCTATTACGACACTGCCCTGGCAGTGAAGGCCGGGGCCGACGTCGTGGTCATGGACGGCATGCAGGGCGGCACTGCGGCCACGCAGGACGTGTTCATTGAACACGTGGGCTTGCCCACGCTGGCATGCATCCGTCCTGCCGTGCACGCGCTTCAGGACCTGGACGTGCATCGCGAAGTACAGTTGGTGATATCGGGCGGAATCCGTAGCGGGGCCGACGTGGCAAAGGCACTGGCGCTCGGTGCTGATGCGGTCGCAATCGGCACGGCCGCACTCATCGCCATGGGGGACAATGACCCCAAGTGGGAAGCCGAGTACCAGAAGCTGGGTTCCACCTCGGGCGCATTTGACGACTGGCATGAAGGGCGGGACCCGGCGGGCATTACCACGCAGGACCCCGATCTGGCTGCCAGGCTGGACCCGGTGGTGGCCGGGCGGCGGCTTCGCAACTATCTCAAGGTCATGACGCTCGAGGCGCAAACGATAGCGCGGGCATGTGGCCACAATCACCTGCGCAATTTTGAGGCTGAAGACCTCTGTGCGCTTACCATGGAAGCTGCAGCGATGGCCAAGGTGCCGTTGGCAGGAACCGACTGGTACCCGGGAAAGAGCGGATTCTAGTCCGGATGTTTCAGTGTGACGTGGAAAGGCGCGTTTTGCCGACCGGCACGAACCCGCCCGGAATTCGTCGAGTCTGTTGGCAGCAGCCAGGGCGAAGCGTGGAGGTAACGGCGTGGTTTGAGGCGAACTATGGCGAGGAGTGGCTTCGAATTATTCAAAATAAGATCAAAAACAATCCAAATGCTACGATTTCGTGAAAATTTCTTGCGAAAAGGATAAGAATCACTGGACAGTGCATCAATCGCGAAGTTCACTGTCGACAAGCAAGACGTGCAATGCCGATTGGAGATCCGACAGAGGTCGAACCAGAAACACGCAGACGGTCAGAAGAATGACGAGCGACATGCAATCCCTGCTGCAGCCCTTCCTCGAAGAATCCGAGCCCAGGCGCGGGCTGCCGTCCGCGGCCTACAGGGATGTGGAATTCTGGGACGCCGAGTGCCAGTCCGTGTTTGCCCGGAACTGGGTCTGTATCGGATTTGCACATGAACTGAAGGAACCTGGAGATGCCGTGCCTGTAACGGCGGCGGGCCAGCCGCTGCTCATGGTCCGCAATGGCGAGGGCGAAATCAAGGCATTCCACAACGTCTGCCGCCACCGGTGCCTGACACTGGTCGACAAGCCGGGAAATGTCGGCAAGCTCATCCGCTGTCCCTACCATGCCTGGGCATACGATCTGAATGGAACGCTGAGGGCCTCGCCGCATTTTGGTGGCACGGGGCAGCATGATGCCAAGGGTTTCGACAAGTCGCGCAACGGCTTGGTTCCCGTGCGAACCCATGTCTGGCAGGACTGGATCTTCGTCAATGTCGACGGCGAGGCGCCGCACTTCAAGGACTATGCCGGGTCGCTGATCAGGCGCCTTGAGGGGGTCGACTGGGAGAATGTCGATTGCATCGGCACATTGGATTTCGGCGAGATCTCGACGAACTGGAAGTTCATCATGGAGAACTTCATCGAACCCTATCATGTGCAGTTCGTTCACAGCTCGACCACCGACCAGCCCTTGTCCGATCACTACACGATCATTGACGGCAACTGCATGGGCAGTGCCGTGGATCTGGGCGAAGAGGTCGGCACTTCGGGCAGTCTGGCCGTCAGCTCGCGCTACCTGGCGCTCTATCCGAATTTCATCGTCGGCCGGTATTTTCCGGATCAATTGGGAGTCTACCTCAACATTCCGACCGGCCCAGGCACTATGCACCAGAAGCGCGGGCTGTACACGACAAGTGGCGAGCAGTTGAGGGCAAGCGAGGTGGAGGACCTGAAGAGACTCTGGTGGGATGTCCACAAGGAAGACCATGAAATGGTCGAACGATTGCAGGCTGGCCGGGCATCAACTGTTTCTGACGCCGGGGGTGTCTTGTCCCCAGTCTGGGAAGACAGCGTCCATGCCTTTCAGTCTCTCGTGGCTCGTGACCTGATTGGCCGCAGCAGCAACTGACCAAAGGAAACTCCACATGACAGACACTCCCGACATTTCACGCGGCTTTCGCCTAGCGCATACGATGATGCGCGTGATGGACATGGACAAGTCGCTGCAGTTCTATTGCGGCATCCTAGGCATGACGGTCTTGCGTCGCACGGACTATCCCGAGGGCAAGTTCACCAACACATTCATCGGCTACGGCCCTGAGGCGGAGTCTCCGACGCTGGAACTGACAGCGAACTGGGAACAGGAGGAGCCATACGAAAAGGGCAATGGCTGGGGCCACATCTGCATCGAGACCCCAGATGTTTACAAGGCTTGCGAAGATCTGGCGGCGGCTGGTGTCAACATTACCCGTCCTCCCGGACCGATGAAGGGCGGCACGCGCGTGATCGCATTTTGCGAGGATCCGGATGGCTACAAGGTCGAACTCAACGAGTCCATCCTGAAACACCTTGCCAAGGAAGGGTCCTGACCCATGCACCACGGTTGGAAGCAGCACGAACAGCACATGATCCGTGAGTACAACAGGGTGCTGGCATGGGGTGTCGCCTGCGTCAGGAGTTTCGTGGCCGGGCCAGTCGGCAGGTGGATGTGTGGCGGCATCAAGGCCTTCAACGACATCACGTCCCGAATTCTGACCTGCGGCGGGCTCCATGAATTCGAAGCAGGCAGGGGCTGCGTGGATCACGGTCGCATGAGTCGCGCCTGCGCCTTCGGTGACGTTTCCCGCATTCGAGGGACTAGCCCGATCACCCAGTTGCAATTCGCACAAGACGGACGGAAACGGCATCCTCTATTCCGCTTGGCACAGCGACCGGCAGCGCTTTGCGGGCATCACCCGGATTCGGGGTATCCAACCTGATGTCTCGGGACCTTGCAGCGACGCCGGAATTTGCGAAACCGGACGGCGCAGATCACATGGCCGGACTCTGACGACCGGCGGCGCGGAACCTTTCGCATCCCAACGATGCCGCGATCCGAACTTGACGGTGTGCGCGGCGAAACATGGACAGGAGAAGTCAAATGCCCGAGGCAAAGGCGAACGACAGAATTTACTACGAGAGTTTTGAAGACGCGGTCGAGCGGAACCGGCCGAGAATCCCCGAAGTCAAGAAGCGGCTGGAGGAGGCAGGCGTCAAGTACGTAATGGGTGCCTGGATCGACATGCACGGCGTCCCCAAGACGAAACCGGTGCCGATGAGAGAACTCGAGGCGCTGTGCTTGGGCGAGGGCCCTCAATTTGCCGTGCATTCGGTCTCGTACGTGCCCGAACTCACTCCCGCCGACAGCGATCAGATCGTGGTTCCGGACCTCGACGCCGTTTACGTCTGTCCCTGGGACAGGTCGATGGCGATCATCATTTCCGATCTCTACTGGGAGGATGCACCCTACAACGTCTGCCCCCGACAGGCGCTGAGACGCATGATGCAAGAGGCAGCCCTGAAGGGGTATCGCTTTCACGCCGGCGTAGAACCGGAGTTCATCGTCATGAAGCATGACGAGAACGGCCTGCCGGTCAAAGCCTTTGACGACGACCCTGCAGGCGGCGTGCGTCCGCGTCGCCAGGCATTTGGCTATGACATCGAATACTCGATCGATTCGATGCCATTCCTCAAGGACATGATCGATTACCTTGAGGGGCTCGGCTGGAAGCTGCATGACGTTGTCTGCGAGGGTGGCTATTCGCAGTTCGAACTCGATTTTCACTATACCAACATGCTGGAAATGTCTGACCGCTTTGTGTTTCTGCGCATCCTGCTCAAGGAGGTGGCCAAGACACATGGCCTGTTCGTGACCTTCATGCCGAAGCCCACTCTTGGCGATTGGCGGTCGGGCGCGCACATCAACGTGTCGATCAGTCATGAGAGCCGGCCGGGCGAGAACATTTTCAAGACCGCGGACGGCGACTGGAGCGACGAAAGTCGCTGGGCCGTGGGCGGGGTGTTGCAGCATGCAGAAGCGATCACCGGGATCACGTGCCCGACAGTGAATTCCTATAACGGCCTGGTCCCTCGTGTCGGTGGATTCGAGGGAGGAACCGTGACCTGGGCCCCGACCAACATCGCCTACGGTTTCAACAACCGCTCGGCACAGCTTAGGCTTCCGCAAAATCGATTCTGCATTGAAAACCGCGCCTGCGACATGACAATGAATGTCTATCTGTCGATGGCGATGCACTTGGCCTGCATGGTGCAAGGGATCGAGAACAAGATCGATCCCGGCGATCCGACGGATTTCGACCTCTACGCGAAGACCGAGGCCGAGTTGGCCGACTTGGGAGTCCGGCGCCTGCCGCGCACGCTGTTCCATGCAATGGAGGCACTGAGCCAGGACAAGACGGCCGAACACGTCTTGGGCAAGGTCATGCTCAAGTCCTACCTCGAATACAAGGCTGATGAGTGGGAACGCTATCACCAGGCGGTCACTGACTGGGAAGTCAAGGAATACCTGCGGCTCTATTGACGCCCCGGCAGTCGGGTTGCCCGTGCAGGCCGGATGCAGGGAACCTGTCCAAGTGGAGGAGGGCAGCCATGCCGGACTACGAGATTCTTGAGCTTGGAGACTTCCCGCTTCTGTCAGGTGAAGTCCTGAAGGATGCCAAGCTTGCCTACCGGTGCTACGGCACGCTCTCGCCCGCGCGCGACAACCTGATCGTCTTGCCGACATTCTACACGGGTACCGACACCCGCAATGAAGGCTTCTTCGGACCCGGGCGTGCCATTGACCCTGCACGCCATTTCATCGTCAGCCCGAACCTGTTCGGCAACGGCCGTTCGTCGTCGCCTTCGAACACGCCCGTCCCACAGGACGGGCCGCGCTTTCCGTTGGTGCAGATGTGGGACAATATTGCCGCGCAGCACCGGCTGATTCATGATCAACTCGGAATTGAGAAGATTGCCCTTGTCGCAGGTTGGTCAATGGCCGGATGCCAGTCCTACCAATGGGCGGCGCAATACCCGGACATGGTCGAAGCGATCCTGCCGTTCTGTGCATCTGCCAGGACGTCGCCGCACAACTTCGTTTTCCTCGAAGGCGTCAAGGCGGCGCTTTGCGCCGATCAGAACTGGAACGGCGGGGACTACGACAGTGCGCCGGTTGCCGGGCTGAAGGCCTTTGGCCGCGTTTATGCCGGTTGGGCATTTTCGCAGGCGTTCTATCGTGAAAGCCTGTATCGCAAGCTGGGATTCGAGACCGTCGAGGATCTGCTGGTCGATTGGGAGATCGATCACGCCGAAGGCTGGGACGCCAACGATCTCTTGGCAAAGCTGGCAACCTGGCAGGCCGGGGACATCTCGGCCGGACCGTTATACAACGGCGACTTCAAGGCCGCTCTTGGGGCGATAAGGGCACGCGCCATTTTGATGCCATGCTCGCAGGATCTCTACTTCCCTCCAGAGGACAATGAGATCGAGGTGCAGCATATGTCGAACGCCCGGTTCCGGCCCTATGACTCGCCGTGGGGCCATTGCGCCGCCAATCCCGGCAACGATGCTGGATTTGCCGCAGCGCTCGATGCAGGGATTCGTGAGCTGCTCGGAGAGTGAATGTGTGGGCGGACCGAGAACGCCGCAAGGGTCACCGTGCCGCTGGGCAGTGGCACAGTCGAGCGGAAGGGGCTGGTCGGCACGATTGTGACAATTCGCGATGCGCATCTCTGCGAACCGCCGCAGCTTGGTGGAATGCCTGCCCGCAAAGCACAATCTCGTCCTGCAATGGAACTTCAGCCCGGCCCGTCAACACGATGGCCCTGCTGCGCGTGCGCAATGAACCCTTGCAGTTCGTTTCGAGGACTCCAGCCGGGATACAGAGATCTGTCCGACGCGCCCGGTCCGGGTCGGTGTGTTCAACACCGCCCGATTCTGGACTATTACAGGATTTGCGCGACAAGACCGGGGATCTGTAGCAGACATGCCGGCTAGGCCAGAAAAAAGAAAGGCAACTCGAAGGAGAGGCACCCATTCCGTTGAAGGGCGTCTGAACAGCGAGATCATCCGGATGCTGGAAGACGATGGACGGATGCCGTATTCCGAAATCGCGCTCAAGCTCCAGGTCTCCGAAGGCACCGTCCGGAACCGGGTGAATGGCATGAAGGACGCCGGGCTGTTGCGGATTGTGGCCATCGCGGATCCGACCGCGTCCGACTACAAGGCAGACGCGATGATCTGTCTCAAGGTGGCCCCGGGCATCACTCCCCAAGCCGTTGCAGAACGGTTGGGTGCGTTGTCCAGCGTCGTTTACATATTGTGGGTAACTGGGCGCTTTGACTTGTTGGTCGAGCTGATCTGCGACGATCCGGACGACCTCGCAAGTTTCCTGGAAGATCACATCCACGGCGTTGACGACATAGTGGACGCCGAGGTGATGCTGGGGCTGAAGAACTTCAAGAACCAGTTTCTTCTCAAACGCAACTGGAAGCCGCGCGAAACCTGAGCAAGCTCAACCGTCGCGTCGGTTTGTGACCGCCCGATGTCAAGAAGTGCGTGAGACCGTTGGATCGGTAGACCATTCATCGTCATCAGGTGCAGCGGTCTCAGGTCTTTGCCATGACCCACGCTGAATCAATTGCCGGAGCGCTGCAGCCTCCCGAACATGCCAGCGAGTTTTCCATCGGCTCCCCGCGTGACCGACGCCGCCCGGCAGGTCCGGCTACCCTTCGTGACCGTCTCCAACTCGTCCGCGGTGCGCGATGACGCGAACGCGCTCTGCATCATCATGAGGTTGATGACGCCCTCTGCGACCGACGAGTGCGGCCCGCATGTAATTCGATGATGTCGAAGCCGTCCGCAGCGACTTTTCTTCGATGGGCTTCCGTGCTAGCGACCCGCGAATTCCACGGGGATGCGTGATGCCCTGCACAACTGAATGACGAGGATTCCACATGGCGATCGAACGCACATTGTCCATCATCAAGCCCGATGCGACCAAGCGAAACCTGACTGGCAAGATCAACGC
>JAJEGW010000174.1 GCA_022819605.1 Silicimonas sp.
GATCTGGAAACCGGCGGAATCGAAATCCTCGACTTTCTCACTGTCTCGGACTGCGGGATCGTCAACAATCCGACAGGCCTTGCAGCGCAGTCCCGTGGCGGGGCCGTCATGGGGTTCGGACTCGCGTTGACCGAGCGCCACATCTACGATCCCGCGTACGGCATTCCGAATGCCGTGTCGTTCTATCACGGCAAGCCGCTGTCCTACCTCGATGTGCCCTTGAACACGCAGTGGGGTGCGGTGAATCTGCCGGATCCACAGAATCCGATGGGCATCAGGGGTGTCGGAGAACCGTTGCAGGGTTCGGCCTCGGCCGCATTGCTTTGCGCGATTTCGGACGCGCTTGGCGGTCATCTGTTCAATCGGATTCCAGTTGTCTCCGACATGATCGTGAATGCCGCAGCAGGCCAACCTCAATCGCACAAGCCGCTTGCGACCAACACGGTGTAAGAGGCGGGAGGAAGAACAATGTCAGATGTAATGCACAATTTCGAACTCTACCAACCTGACTCGGTTCAGGGGGCAGCGGACCTGCTCGGGGAGTTTGAAGATGCCTGGATCATTGCCGGCGCCAAGGACAGCCTCGGCTGGTTCAAGGACCGGGTGAAACAGCCTTCCGTCGTCGTCGACATCGGTGGAATCGCGGAACTCAGCGGCATCGAGGAAACCGAGGACGGCGGTCTTTATATCGGTGCGACGACCACGCTGACCGACGTCGTCGAGAATCCGCTGGTCAGCGAGAGGTTTCCAGTCCTGTCGCTGTCTGCATCAAAGGTCGCCTCGCCGCAGATCCGCAATGCCGGAACGATTGGCGGCAACATCTCGCAGGACACGCGCTGCGTCTACTACCGCAGCGGGTTCCCGTGCTATCGGGCTGAAGGCAACACCTGCTACGCGAACACTCCGACGGCCATGAACCGTGACCATGCGTTGTTCGAGGTGAGCAGGTGCGTTGCGGTCACCCCCTCGGACACCGCTCCGGCGATGGTTGCACTCGACGCGAGCATGGTCATTCGCAGGAAGGGCGAGGACATCGAGGTGCCGGCCAGCGAGTACTTCATCGGACCGGAGATCGACATCACCCGCATGACCGCCCTCGAACACGGGGACATCCTTCTCGGCATTCGCATTCCCGGGACCTGGGCCAGCGCCCGGCACTACTTCGAGAAGGCGGCGGACAGGAACACGTGGGATTTCGCACTCGTCAGCATCACCATGGTGGCGAAGATGGCAGGCAATGCCATTGAAGATGCGGCCATGGTCTGCGGTGGCGTACAGTGCACGCCGCGCAGGCTGACCGAGGTCGAGGACGTGATAAGGGGCGAGGTACCGGGTCCGGAGGTGGAAACCCTCGTGCGCCGGGTGGCTTCACGCGGTGCCCAGCCGCTGAACTTCAACCACTTCAAGATTCCCCTGATGGAGAGCCTTGCGGCCAGGGCGGTTCGTTCGCTGACCTGATCCAGTGGACGTGTTTCGTTTCACAAAGGACATGTTCGGCCAGGAAATGCTGGTCGGAGTCAACTGGGAGTTTCTGTGGCTCCCGGTTGCCGCCGCGGCACTCGCCATCTTGGCACATCTGATCATTTGTGCGATTCGTAGGAGGAACTGACCCCGGTTGCAGAAGAATGCGAGAACTGCAATCGGTAGGTTCGCGCCGGTCTGCCGGCATTGCGGAGATTGAATGTCCGATTTTGGTGAAGCGTCGGGAGTGAGGCACCAGTTCAGTGACCGGTTGTTTCACTGGGTCATGGCGGCGTGCATCTTCTTGCTGGGCGGAACGGCGTTCCTGCCGATAATCGGCTACAAGTTCGATTGGCTCCCGATACACTGGTGGACCGGAATGGTTCTTGTCGCCGCCATATTGTTCCATCTCTACAGGGTGTTTGCCGTCCATGGCATCGGCAGGATGCTGCCCGTAGCCGATGACGTGAGAGAAACCGTGCAGGTCGCCTTGAATCGAAGCACGGAGGGCCTGCAACCGGCGAAGTACGACGCCTTCCAGAAATCCTATCACTGGACCGCTGCAATCACCGTGCTTGCGACGGTGGTCACAGGGGTGATCATGCTGGCCAAGATCGACACCACGTTCTGGAAGCGTGATCCCTCGCTTCTCCCCGAACCGGTCTGGGGCGTGATTTACGTCATTCACGGGCTGGGAGCGATGTTGCTTCTGTTTCTGGTCATCCTTCACATCTATTTTTCACTTATTCCCAGTCACCGCACCTACTTGACCTCGATGATTCTGGGCCACGGTCCTGAACTCGCGCGAAAGGACTAGCAGCCATGCTTGATGATGCCGCCGCCGCCAGGATGCGCGATGCTTTCGACACCATTGAGGAAGCATATGAATTTATGCTCGCCTATGCGGCGCAGGGTCGAAAATCTGAGGAAAGCAAGAGTTCCGGTCCGAGCCAGATTCGCCAGTTCCTCACGCGTTTCCGCGCCGCAACACAGGATCTGGCCGACATGTTGGAAGGTCTGCAAAACGATGACGGCGGTGTTGAGTTCCGCCAGCGATGGCTGGACGACACCCGGGGAATTCGATCTGTGATCGACCTGCTGTTGGCTCAGCCATCGATCAGTTCCGAGATGATTGACAATACAAACGGCCTGATCGTGATGAGATCCTTCCTCACCGATTTGTTCTTTGCAGATCACGTCTTGCTTCCGGGACGGTGAAACTGGCGGCGCAGTCCGGTCTGCAGGCCCCGCAGATGGAAGAGTTCCGGGGCCATACTCCATCCGACGCCGTCGGGAAAGGCGCTCTGGCGTTCGTCGCCCTCCGGGGTCGGTGCCCGCGCGGCAACTGCAGGCTTGCGCCGGATCGCAGGGATGTGGGTGCGATCTCGATGCCAGGGAGGAGACATTGAAGAGAAGCGGTTCGTGTACGTTTGCTGCTGCACTTGCGCTCGTATCCCTCTCGGAACCTGCCATTGCCGATCGGCACTGCGCCCCGGTATTGGAAGCCTATTGGCGGGCACGAACGATTCTGTTGCGGGAAGATCACGCATGTGCCGACGCAATTCGCCTGAGCACGCCCGATTTCCATGAGGCCACGGCCCAGGCCAGGATCTGCGGCTTCATGTCGCTTCACGACCGATTGGATTCGTTGTTTTTTGGAGACACGGCGGAGGGAGACGAGGTCTGTCGAGCCAAAGTAGAGCGCATTCTTGAATTTAGCTCGGAATTGCACGATATCGTCGAAGCACACCATTATTGAGCCGATTTTCCTATGCGTTGTCGTCAATTCCTGGCGATGCATGCCAAACTCGCGCCGAAGGGATCTGGAATGCGCGATCATATCAACTGACTTTCATTTCCGAGTTCTCGCAATACCGCTCGTCAGCAGTACGACGGTTGATTTCGGGCCGAATTTAACACGTAACAGTTCCGGCCCATCACGTGGAACTTGACGACGATCTCCGGAAAGTTATGGGCGCCGCCCTGCAAATGGCGTCGGCTGTACTGTGGCGTCTATGTCTCTTGCTCATGGGTCCTCCTAAACGAAGGCCCCAGATGGAGAAAATCCTTAGACCCCATTTGACCAGCTGCAGGGCGCACTCCATACAGACATCCAAATTGGCCCGGTCTTACAGCAGGCACCGAAACGACATACGATTGACTCAAGGAAGGGGAGATTGCACCATGTCTCAGACGAACGCACTCCACAAAGAGCGCATCAATCTGCGGCTCAGCAAAGCCGTGAAGCGACAGATTGAGCACGCCGCCTCTGTTGAGGGCAAGACCGTCAGCGCCTTCATCGTGTCCAGCGCCCAGCAAAGCGCCGAGAAGACTATCCAAAGGCACGAGTCTTTGGCGCTCGCCCGCAATGACGCGATGCGTTTCTTCGATGCTCTGGACGGTCCGCCGCCCAACGACCGGCTCAATGCGGCCCTAAAGGACCACGCCCGGCGCGTTGTTCCGCGTTGACCGATTTCGGCGCGCCGGTCATCGAGCCGCTGGAAAGAAGGCACAACCGAACGACCTTCTCCTGCGGCCTTCCCGAACTCGACCACTACCTTACGCGCCAAGCAAGCCAGCATGTCCGACGCGCCTTCCAAAGGAAAGGAGAAGGTTGTCCAATTTACGCACAGGCCAGACTCTGCTGTGGATAAGTCTGTTTCCCTTGGCCTTCTGGACATGCACGTACGGCGTCTTGCGGCGGATCTGATATGACGACAAAGAACAGCGCTCAAGATCTGTGCGGGTCATCGCACTTTCGGAAGTTGGACTATACCCCCCGATCACGTCCAGGAATCACGGGTGTTGGACTCCCCGTCGGTTCAGCGTGACACGATAGACTGAGGTGGTCGCTGTAATGTAGAGTTCGTGCTTTGCGCGCCCGCCGAAACAGACATTCGAGACCAGTTCGGGCACCAGGATCTTGCCCAGAAGTTCGCCATTCGGTGAAATGCAGTGGACGCCGTCGGCGGCAGAGGACCAGAGATTTCCGTCAACGTCGATACGCAGACCGTCCGAGCAGCCCGAATCGATCACGTGAAAGACGTCGCCGCCAGTCAGCATGTCGTCAGATCCAACGTCGAAGGCCCGGATGTGCTGCGGATCATCGCTGAACATGCGGCCGGTATCAGCCATGTAGAGCCGCGCCTCGTCAGGCGAAAACGCCAAGCCGTTGGGGCAATTGGCATCCGTCACCATCGCGCCCATGTGCCCCGTGGCCGGGTCGACGCGGTAAAGGTTACATGGAAGTTCCTGCTCCGCGGCATAGCCTTCGTAGTTGGTCATGATCCCATAGTGCGGGTCCGTGAACCAGATCGTACCGTCCGACTTCACGACCACATCGTTGGGTGAATTGAGCCGCTTGCCCTCGAAGCTGTCCGCAATGACCGTGATCTGTCCGTCATGTTCGGTCCGGGTCACCCGTCGGGTGCCATGTTCGCACGAGACCAGCCGACCCTCGCGGTCGCGAGTATGGCCGTTGCTGTAGTTCGACGGCTGTCGATAAGTGGTGACGCCATTGCCCGGCGTCCAGCGCATGATGCGATTGTTCGGGATGTCGGAAAACAGCAGACAGCCTGCATCACCGAACCAGACCGGCCCCTCGACCCAGTCGAACCCGGTGGCAAGCTGCTTGACCGGAGCGTTGCCCAGAACATAGCTGTCAAAAACGGGATCACGGGATTCAAAGAATGACATTTGGTGGCTCCAGACTTACCAGACGTGGCAGTTATCGATACCATTCAAGAGCGTCAAGGAACTGAAGGATAACAAGGGAGTTCGGTCAATGGAATTCACTGCAAGCACGCGCATGCTGACCCATTGCGCCACCTTGAAAATGCTGGGGGCCGCGGTGGAAGCGGCCGAGGCTGTCGGCCAGCCGCAATGCATCGTGATCGTGGATGCCAGCGGTGAACTGCTTGGCGAGATTCGGATGAACGGCTCGAAGTTTCTCAGCCGCAGGTCGGCGCGAGCGAAAGCGCGGACTGCGGCCTCGATCGGCGCCCCCAGCACGGCGGTCTCCGAAGCTGCGCGGCCGCATATCGCGGCGGCCACCGGTGGCGAGGTCACTGGGCTCGTCGGCGGCCTGCCGATCCGGATTGACGGCGAATTGCTTGGCGGGATCGGCGTCGGGTCCGGTTCGCCCGAACAGGACTTGACCGTTGCGCGAGCGGCGCTGGCAGCAATTGGCGCGGACGAAGATGAATCACCGAAACGCGAACAGTGACGGTTCAGAACGCGATCTGCACCTTCACTGCCTGGTTCCGGTCGGAAGCGAGCCGGAACCCGCTTTCCGAGTCGTCAAGCTCCACGGTGTGAGTGATCAGGGGTTTCACGTCAATCAGGTTTCTCTGCATCAACTCGACGCCTGTGAAAAACTCTTCGTGGAAACGGAACGAGCCTCTGAGCTGTATTTCTTTCGTTGTCATGGTCTGAACCGGGATCTGCATGTCGCCGCCGAGCCCTAGCTGCATCACTGTTCCGCCAGGGCGCAGCGCTGCTATTCCGCCAGCCAATGCCTGCGCCACACCGGTGCATTCGAAGAGCACGTCGAAGTACCCCTTGCCTGCCTCGAAAGCAGCCATCCGTTCCGGCGTCTGGCCGACATTCACGGTGCTGTCTGCGCCATTCCGCCTGGCGATGCGCAGAGTGAAGTCCGAGAGATCTGTTGCCACGATCTCTGCCGCGCCCGATCGCCGGGCAACGATGACGCACAAGAGCCCGATCGGTCCGCAGCCGGTGACAAGCACGCGCTTGCCAAGGAGGTCGCCAGCCCTGCGAGCAGCGTGCAGGCAGACGGCCAGTGGTTCAGCCGCCGCGGCCTCAGCCGCGGACAGACCGTCGGCAGGGGCGCATTGCGTGGCGTCCGCCACCAATACCTCCCTGAACGCGCCCTGGATGTGCGGGAACGGCATCGCCGAACCGTAAAACCGCATGTTGAGGCAGTGGCTGTACTTCGACTCGCTGCAATAGGCACAGTCATGGCAAGGGCGTGATGGCGACACTGCTACCAATTGTCCGACTTCGAGACCGGTCACGCCCTCCCCAAGACGGGTGATGTGCCCTGCAACCTCGTGACCGAGGACCATCGGCTCCTTCAGCCGAACGGATCCGAAGCCGCCGTGATTGTAGTAATGAAGGTCGGATCCGCAAATGCCCCCTGTGGCCATGCGGATTTCAACCTGGCCCGCGCCGGGCTCCTCGGTCGGCCTGTCCTCGATCCGAAGATCCATTGCTGAGTGGATGACGACGGATTTCATGCAGATGTCAAAGTACGGGTGTCAAAAGCGGTCGGCCGTCGAAATGCGCGGCCATGTTGTCCCGCACCAGCTTGCCCATGGCTTTCCGGGTCTCTACCGTGCCTGATGCGTGATGTGGCTGAAGAAGGACGTTTTCGAGCTTCAGGAAGCGAGGATTTAGATCGGGTTCGCCCTCGAACACGTCGAGCGCCGCGGAACCGAGCGCGCCGCTTTCCAGCGCATCAAGCAGTGCAGCTTCGTCGATGTTGGATGACCTGCTGATGTTAATCACCATGCCTTCAGGTCCGACTGCTTCAATCACCTCACGACCTACGATGCGGCGGGTCTCTTCCGAAGCGGCCAGCGTCACGAACAGGTAATCGGAGTGGCGCGCCAGTTCAACTGGATCGGCGATGAAGGTCCAGTCTGTCGTGCAGTCTTTTGGCGCGAGGTCGGAATAGGCGATTTTCATGTCGAACCCGGCCAGTCGACGTGCGACCTCACGGCCGATGCGCCCAAGCCCCAGGACGCCTGCCTTGGAGTCATGAACACGACGTTTCAGCGGATAAAGGCCCATCCGCACCCAGTTCCCGCTGCGCACCCAAGCCTCGGCCCCGATCATGCCACGCGCCTGACACAGCATCATTGCGACACCCAGATCGGCAACGTCGCGGGTCAGAACATCCGGTGTGTTGGTCACCCTCACACTGCGTTCCCGGCAGGCGTCCAAGTCGACCGTATCGTATCCGACACCGTAAACGGCAATGATCTCGAGATTCGGACAGGCTTCGATCATCTCTCGGCCCGCTCCCAGTTCACCGCGCGTCGCAATTCCACGTATTGCATGACCGTGCTCGGTCAGGAATGATGCCGGGGACGCCGTCGTGAAGAACCTGTGCATTGTATACGCCTGATCTAGAGGGACCTGATCCCACTCTGGATAGGGGCCTACCTGAAGAATCTCGGGCTTGGGCATTTCTTTCCTCATGTTGACAGGTGAGTTATCGATAACATAGATTACGGAATTGCGGCTTGTCGAGTCAAGAAATGGGAAGCGGATCATGACCACTGGCACAGCGATGTTCGACCTCAGCGGAAAGACCGCACTTATCACCGGGTCTTCGCAAGGGATCGGCTTCGCACTGGCAAGGGGGTTGGCCGAATTCGGTGCGACGATCGTGTTGAACGGGCGAGACACGGCAAAGTTGTCCAAGGCTGCGAACACGCTGCGAGCTGAAGGCGCAAACGTCCACGAGTTAGCCTTCGACGCGACCGACAATGTTTTAGTCAGCGCGGCGATCAACCATTACGAAAGCAGCAGTGGTCCCGTTCACATCCTGATCAACAATGCCGGGATGCAGCACCGTACGCCACTCGAGGACTTCCCTGCGGACAAGTTCGAGATGCTCTTGCGCGGCAACATCGTGACGGCGTTCAATGTCGGGCAAGCCTGCGCACGGCATATGATCGGACGCGGCGCTGGACGCATCATCAACATCGCCAGCGTGCAGACGGCGCTGGCTCGTCCCGGTATTGCCCCTTACACCGCCACGAAAGGCGCGGTAGCCAACCTGACCAAGGGAATGGCGACGGACTGGGCGAAACACGGGCTCAACTGCAACGCCATCGCACCAGGCTATTTTGACACGCCACTCAACGCAGCCCTCGTGAGTGATCCGGAGTTTTCACACTGGCTGAAGAACCGCACGCCCGCGGGACGTTGGGGCAAGGTCGAAGAACTGGTCGGCGCGGCAGTGTTCCTGTCATCCGACGCTTCCAGTTTCGTCAATGGCCACACCCTTTTTGTCGACGGCGGAATAACAGCGTGCCTCTAGCCGGCAAGTTCGTGGTCATGGGCGTGTCTGGCTGCGGCAAGAGTTCGGTCGGCGCTGCTGTCGCCAGAGAGCTGGGCATAAGCTACATTGATGGCGACGACCTGCATCCGCCGGAAAATATTGCAAAGATGTCACGCGGAATACCGCTGGCTGACGCCGACCGTGCGCCATGGCTGATCAGGGTCGGAAAGCGGCTTGCAGCATTTGAAGGACCCGTTGTCATCGGATGCTCCGCGCTGAAGCGTTCCTATCGCGACATTATCCGCGACAAGGCGGGCGAGTCGGTTTGTTTCCTGCATCTGGATGGCAGCAGAGAAACGTTGTCAAAGCGCATGGCGAAACGCCCGGGCCATTTCATGCCTGTGTCGCTGCTCGATAGCCAATTGGACACGCTCGAGCCGCCGGGTCTGGACGAGACAGCGATCACCGCAGATATCGACCAGCCGTTTGACCAACTGGTCGACGTGTTGGTGGCAAAAGTCAGGGAGGAAAGTTCGTGACCCAGAAGATCGCACTCATCGGTGCGGGTGCAATGGGTGGTGCCATTGGCACTCGGCTTGTCGACACCGGCAACGTGCTGACCGTTTTCGATCTCAATGCCGAAAGGGTTCAGGCACTGGTCGCCAGGGGCGCTCGCCCGGCGGGTTCGGCGGCGGAGGCCGCGTCCGTCAGCGACTATGTTGTCTCAAGCCTAAATTCCCCGAAGGTCGTTGACGCAGCTGTCTTCGGCCCGGACGGTGTCGCCGAAGGTGCAAAGCCCGGAACACTGATTATCGACATGTCTTCGATCGACCCTCGGGCCACGAAGGACCTGGCGGCGCGGGCTGCGGAAATGGACCTGCGTTGGGTCGACAGCCCGTTGTCCGGCGGACCGCAGAAGGCACTGACCGGAGAACTCACGCTGATGGCAGGCGGCGAGGCTGCCGATGTGGAAGAGGCGCACAACGTCCTGAAGCACGTCTCGTCCAACTACACCCACATGGGTCCGTCCGGAGCAGGCCAGACCACCAAGCTCATCAACCAAGTCTTGTGCGGATTGGGGTTCATGGCCATCGCCGAGGCTACACAACTTGCAGTCGACACCGGCATCGACGTGGCGAAGATCCCGAAGGCGCTGAAAGGGGGACGGGCCGACAGCGTGCTCCTGCAGGAGTACATGCCTCGCTTTTCTGTCAAGGACTACCGTCGCACAGGGCGAATAGACAACATGGTAAAGGATCTCGACGGTGCACAAGATCTCGCACGGCTGACAAATACCACAATGCCGCTGACCGCTGCGTGTGCCGAAATTCACCGGATGCTCACCGCGGCGGGGCTGGGAGGCGAGGACCAAGCCTCGTTGATGGAGTTCTTCAAGGGTCCCGACAAGACGTTGTTTCAATGATTGAGCGCAACGCGACTCTTGTGTGGTAATCGAGATGACATGTGAAATCCGGGCGGCTTCGAGGTCAGACCTCCCATGGTGCCAGGTTTGCCGGCATGTTGCAGCACCCACGCAGCGCCTAATTGCTGGCCGTGGGCGTCATGCTGAGCGGACAACACGTGTTCAACGGGACGATGCCATGTCTCGATCGAGATCTCGACTGCCTCTGCGATTTCCGTCCGTTCGGCTTCAGCTTCATAGGAACCACGACCGTTCTGCAAGTGTCGTCGAGAACTGCAGAGAGCCCGTGCTGGTCTGTTGGTGCCAGAGGCGCACGTGCAACTTACTGTTTCGAATCCACATGCTCGCGCCGAAGTGCATGGCTTCGCCTTCCACGGAATCTGGTCGAGCGCGCAAGGACATGCTTGCAATATGGTAAGCCTTCCCCGAAAACAAAATGCTAGCGACAAAGATCAGAGAACCATTTTGCAGAAGCAACCCAAAATGGCGGACATCGCGAAAGCCGTCGGTGTCTCCCCGATGACCGTATCGCGGGCGTTCCGAAGGGATACTTCGGTCGGCGAAGTAACTCGCACGAAGATTCTGCAGATCGCCGAGGAAATGGGCTATGTCTTCGACAGTACTGCGTCCAATCTGCGATCGCAACGAACCGGGTTCGTCGCCATCACCATCCCCTCGCTGAACAATTCGAACTTCGCTGACACTGTACGCGGACTCAACGAAGTCCTGCAGGCGGCCGGTCTGCAGGTGTTGCTCGGCTACACGAACTACGATGTGGACGAAGAGGAGCGCTTGATTGAACAACTTCTGCGGCGGCGGCCCGAAGCAATTGTGGTGACCGGCGGGCGCCATACCGATCGCGCGCGGCGACTCCTCAAGGGCGCCGGCATTCCTGTGGTTGAAACATGGGACATACCCATGTCGCCAGTGGGCTATACTGTCGGCTTCTCCAACGCGGACGCGATGTGTCGGATGGTCGACCACCTGCAGTCGGCAGGGGCGCAGCGGCTAGCCTTCATCGGCGGAGACGACAAGGGCGACACCCGCGGTGCCGACCGGAGACGAGGGTTTGTTGCGGCGGCAGAACGGCTGCGGCTCGAGTATCAGTTGATTTCGCTGGGTTCGCCGCCGATTTCGATGCGAGAAGGAGCCCGGGCGATGGTCGAAGTGCTTGACGCTCGGCAACCGGTAGACGCCGTTATCTGCGTCTCAGACCTTGCCGCCTTCGGGGCGCTGACAGAGTGCCAGCGACGCGGCGTTTCGGTGCCTGAAGAAGTCATGATCGCTGGCTTCGGGGCGTACGACATCGCTGAGGTCGCCTTGCCCGGCCTTACGACGATGGACGCACATTCTATGGAGATTGGAAGCAGGACGGGCGAACTTCTGGTCGCCTTGCTTCGCGACGGCACCGATGGTGCCGCCACGAAGAAGGTTTCGCATATCGAACCCACATTGCGAATTTCGGGTTCTACCGTTTCAAGATAGACCCGGCCCGCTTGCGTGCGGGCCGGGTCAGCGTGTCAGCGCTCCAGAGCGCCAACGCCAGAGAACCTGAATGCCTCCGTCTGCAGTGCGTCCAGTTCCTCGGCACTCATCTGGTCATGGGCCACGGTGATCCGGCCCAGGAATACCAGCGGCAGATCATCCGCGCGGCCCTCCATGTCGACCCTAATGGCTTCGGCGGTCGCGGCACCGACATCGTCACCCATGCGCATCGGAGTTGCGTCGAGGGTACCCGCGCGAATCGCATCGAGTTCGAGTCCCGTTCCGCCCCAACCAGTCGAGAAGATTTCCTTCTCCTTGCCCATCGCGACCTGTGCCTCGACCGAACCCATGGCCATGGCCGTATTCGCATTGTGAATGATCGTGGCTTCGGGATAGGCCTGCATGATCAGGCTGGTTCCTTCAAAGCCGCCTTCACGCTGATATTCGCCATAGTGCTCGTAGACCGTGGTCCAGTTGCCTTTCTCCTCAACGCATGCCTTGAAGTCCCCAGAGCGCTGGTTGTCCGTGATCCCGGGGATGCCGCGGTTCATCGCCATGGTCACGTCATTGCCCAGACGGCCAAGCATATAGTCGCACATGGTAAGCGCGCCTGCGGCTGACGAAAAGTCAAACCAGGCGTCGGGTTGGTTTTCAAGGTACTTTAGTGGTGTGTGAAATGCCCAGACATAAGTCGTGAACCCATCATTGCCCGCAAGCTTGGAAATGTTGTCGGCTTGGGTAGCCAGTTCGGACGGTCCAAAGATGACATAGTCATAGAGATCGGCGTCCTGCTCCACTTGGCTGGCGTAGGTCGATTGCAGCGAGTGCTCGATCTGGCGCGAGGCAAACTCGGTCGTCTCATACTGGATTCCCAGTTCGTCCAGACGTCTGGTCATGGCCAGGTAGTTGCGGGCCCAGAAATCCGAGACATCCGCCGAAGGGTAGATCAACGCGATCTGGATTGGCCCGTCCTGGCTTCCGGAAAACGGAACAGCGGCGGAACCGACGACTTCCTGCAGGGCCTCTAGCTTGCCCTCGGCATTCACCTCGCCGGGGATCCAGTAATCGCGATCCTCGATCCCGGGCAGTTCTCTCAGCGGCAGTTCGTCCGCCGCCCAGACTGCCCCGGCCGCTGCAAAGGTTGCCACCAATGTGGTTGCTGCTAATTTTCTCATGTTGGTTCTCCTCCTCTTGCATGAGAGCGGGACCAGCGGTGCCGCCGGGGATGCACCCCCGGTGGCACCATCCCGCAATGAGTCCGGCTCATCCGCTTGCCTGCGGATTGCCGGCAAAAATTGCTCCGATCGCCAATAACAGGATCAGTGCACCGATAATGATGGCCGAAAAACGAGTCAGTTTCTGGCCTTCCGATGTCATCAGCGCGGCGATCAGTCCGCCTGCCCCGTCACGGTCCTTCTTCTGCATCCAGGAATAGAGCGCCACCGACGAGACGATCACGACGCCCGACGCAACCGACTGCCAGAAGAACTCAATCCTCAGTGTCACAAGCGCGTTGATCATCATCGACAAGAGCAGCACTCCGGCAAAGGAGCCGATCATGGACGCGCGACCGCCGAAGAGCGAAGTGCCGCCCACGACGACCGCCGCAATGACATGAAGATTGAAATAGGGTGCCGAGGTCGCCTGGATTGCGTTCAGCTTGCCGGTCAGCATGACTCCGGCCAGCGCCGCACAGGCACCGCAGAGAACGTAAGCATAGACCTTGTGGCGGTTAACCGCGATGCCGGTCAGTTCCGCAGCCTCGGGGTTCGATCCAATGGCGATGGTGTAGCGGCCGAAGTGGCTGCGACGCAGCAGAAAATACCCTGCGATCATGGTCGCGATTCCGATGAGTACCGGTATCGGCACGAATCCGGGGATCTGTCCGCGCCCGATTTCGGTTATGAGTTCAGGGAAACGCGCCAGTACCAAACCCTTCGCGATTACCAGCGCAAAGCCGCGATAGACCAAGTCCATCGCCAGGGTGCCAATGAGGTCGGGCACGTTGAATCGGGTGATGATCAACCCGTTGACGAGGCCCATAAGCGCCCCAAGTGCCAAGGCGATCGGTAGCGCGAAGTAGACCGAGAAGCCAAATTGCTTGATAAGGAATGCCATGATGATGGCGGACAATGCCGCAATCGATCCGACCGACAGATCGATGCCCCGCTGGGTAATGACGAACGTCATCGCCATTGCCATCGGCATGTAGAGCGCCGCGTCAAGAAGGATCAAATTGACATTCGAGAAGCGGAAATATCGAGCGGGTTCGACGACAGCCATGAAGAGGAGCAACGCAAGGATCATCGCCATGGGGCCGATTATCGCGAAGTAAGGTTCGATTCGCTCGTTCAGCGTCCGGGCCGCAGGGGCATCTTCGGCAGCCATCATGCGGCCTCCTGCGCACCAACGATCATTCCAAGTACTTCCTGGTTGCTGGAGTCCGTGGTCTTGACTAAACCCACTCGCTTTCCTCGGCGCTGAACGTGGATACGGTCCGAAACTTGGAACACTTCGTCCAGCGAGTGGCTGATCAATATGATCGCAAGACCTTGCGCTTTCAGAGTCTCGATTAGATTGAGTGTGCGGGCGGTCTCTTGGGGGCCGAGGGCCGCGGTCGGTTCGTCCATGACCAGTACGCGCAGGTCCTCGTGGTAAACGGCCCTGGCAATCGCAACGGCTTGACGCTGGCCGCCTGACAAGCTCTCGGTCGGCGAATCCAGGGACTTCAGCGTGACGCCGAGGCGATCCAGCAGTACGCGCTCGGTTTCTGTCCTCATGCGGGCAATGTCGAGCACGGTCACGCCCATCACCTTCTTGGTCAGTTCGTTGCCCAAGAACATGTTCGCCGGCGGGTCCAGATGATCGGCGAGCGCGAGCGTCTGATAAACGGCGTCGATACCCTTGGCTATGGCGTCCGCATGGCTGGCAAAGGATATCGGTTCTCCGGCAAGGAACATCTCACCTGCAGTCGGCTGGTAAACTCCCGTGAGGATCTTTATGAGTGTCGACTTTCCGGCGCCATTGTCGCCGACAATTGCCAAGACCTCACCTGCGTGGGCATCAAGGTCGACATCAGACAACGCAGTCACACCGCCAAAGCGCTTGGTGATGCCACGCATCTCGACTAAGGGCGTGTCTGACATGACGGCCTCACAGGGTGGAATCATCCGCAACGTTCCGTCAACGTTGTGCCAGAGGCGACATTTGTCAAGGAAAAAGTTATCGATAACACAACAGTCTGAATTTTGGACACTAAACTATGCAGTGGCCCCCAAAAACAGCGGAGTCAAGCTGCTGCCGCTTTGAAGAGCGACTTCCTGCGACCGAGTTGACCGTGCGATCGACGAACGCGTTCGGGGTCCTCTCCGTGCAGGGCTGGCACCCCTTTTGAAGTTCAGGATGGAATGGGCATTGTTGGGGATGCGGCGCTGGAACTCGTGGACGACTTTGCGGAACGTGTTGAAGCGTGACCAGGCACGGCCCGCGCGCGAATTCACTCTGCGGCCACAGCGCTCACTCTGCCGGTGCGTGCCGCCTTGATCCGATCCTCTATCTCGTCGCGGAAATGACGAATCAGCCCTTGGATCGGCCACGCTGCCGCATCGCCCAAGGCGCAGATCGTATGGCCCTCGACCTGGGTCGACACGTCGAGCAGCATGTCGATTTCCTTGACTTCGGCCTCGCCCGTGACCAGCCGGTCCATTACCCGCATCATCCAGCCCGTGCCTTCGCGACAAGGCGTGCACTGGCCGCAGCTCTCGTGCTTGTAAAACTTTGAGAGGCGCCAGATCGCCTTCACGATGTCGGTCGACTGATCCATCACGATCACGGCGGCTGTGCCGAGGCCCGACTTCTGTTCGCGCAGCCAGTCGAAATCCATGATGCACTCTTCCTGCATCAGCTTGCCCGGCAGGCAAGGGACCGAGGATCCGCCGGGTATGACGGCCTTGAGGTTGTCCCAGCCGCCCCTGATCCCGCCGCAGTGACGTTCGATGAGTTCCGCGAAGGAAATCGACATCGCCTCTTCAACGACACAAGGGGCGTTCACGTGACCGCTGACAGCGAACAGCTTCGTCCCGGTGTTGTTCGGGCGGCCGAAGCCGGCGAACCAGTCTGCTCCCCGCCGCAGGATCGTCGGAACCACGGCAATGGATTCCACGTTGTTGACCGTCGTCGGACAGCCATAGAGACCAGCCCCCGCAGGAAACGGAGGCTTCATTCTCGGCATGCCCTTCTTGCCCTCAAGGCTTTCAAGAAGCGCGGTTTCCTCGCCGCAAATATAGGCCCCGGCGCCGTGATGAAGATACAGGTCGAAATCCCAGCCTGAACCGGCAGCGTCCTTACCGAGTAGTCCGGTATCGTAGCATTCGTCGATCGCGGACTGCAGCGTCTCGCGTTCGCGAACATATTCGCCTCGAATGTAGATGTAGCAGACATGCGCGCCCATGGCGAAGCTGGCTATCAGACAACCCTCGATCAGCGTGTGCGGATCGTGACGCATAATTTCCCTGTCTTTGCAGGTGCCAGGCTCGGATTCGTCGGCGTTCACCACCAGATAAGACGGGCGGCCATCTGATTCCTTCGGCATGAAGCTCCATTTGAGGCCCGTCGGAAAGCCTGCGCCCCCGCGGCCTCTCAGTCCGCTCTCCTTGATCTGCTCGACCGCCCAGTCGCGACCCTTCTCGATCAGGGCTGCGGTTCCGTCCCAGTGTCCGCGCGCCTTCGCGCCGGCCAGCGTCTGATCGTGCATGCCGTATAGGTTCGTGAATATGCGGTCCTTGTCCTCAAGCATTTGCTCGTTCCGTCCTGCAACTGGTCATCAAGCGTCAGCGCATCTTGCGTCGCTTGCGCCAAATCTGCCATGTCACGATTAGCGCCCAGAGAAAACCCGCAAGGGCGAACAGGTCGACCAGAAACGCATATCGACCAGGCAGGCCAAGCCAGTCACCCGCCCACTGGGCCACGAACCAAAGGATCATCGTTAGTGCAATGACAAGCGCGACGATGCGCCCTTGACGCCCCAGCGCCCGATCCATGTCGTTGCCGTCAGTCACGGGCAACCAACATGGTCATGGGGAACGTCTTGGCCAGCTGGGCATCTGCGCAACGTGGCAAACCCGACAGTGAGGAATGAATCCCCGCGCTGCAACGACATGCCAGCGCCAGCTTACGGATGACGTCGGCACGGCCAATTCCAACACTGCGGCCAGGCTCGCGCATGTCTAGTTCCCGTCGATGCGTTTGACCGTGTCGCTCAACGTGACCGCGAGGTGAACGCTCGCATTGTGCCCCTGCCTCTCGCTCTCCCGCAGGTCGAGGCTGGTGAGCCCCGAAATCGGTTCCGAGGCGAAGCGACCGTTTTGCGGCCCAGGCACCGGAACCTTGCCTTCGGCGAATTCGTCGATGATTTCCGCCAAACGCTCGACAGTCAGGTCTTCATAGTAGTCCTTGCCGATCTGCACCATCGGCGCATTCGAACAGGCCCCGAGGCACTCGACTTCCTCCCAGGAAAACTTCCCGTCCTCGGAAACCTTGTGCGGGAATTCGGCAATCTTCTTCTTGCAGACCGCGATCAGGTCTTCGGCCCCGCAGATCATGCAGGAGGTCGTGCCGCAGACCTGAACATGGGCAACGCTGCCGACCGGCTGCAACTGGAACATGAAATAGAAGGTCGCGACCTCAAGCGCCCGGATATAGGCCAAGTCCAGCATCGCCGCGACATGTTCGATCGCAGCGCGGCTGAGCCAGCCTTCCTGCTCCTGCGCACGCCAAAGAATCGGGATAATGGCGCTCGCCTGTCTCCCTTCCGGGAATTTCGCGATCTGGTGTTCCGCCCAGGCCTGGTTGGCAGGCGTGAAGGCAAAGCTCTCCGGCTGTTCGGAGTGAAGGCGACGCAGCATCAGTTCCTCATTTCGTTCACGAAGGCCGGATCTTCACGGCCTGATCCTGTCTGCGAGGGACGAACGCCACGGGTGTACCCGTCATCGATCCACCTCCCCGAACACGATGTCCATCGTTCCTATGATGGCGGACACATCCGCCAGCATGTGCCCCTTCGAAACATGGTCCATGGCCTGAAGATGCAGGTATCCTGGAGCCCGGATCTTCGTGCGATAGGGCCTGTTGGTGCCGTCGGCCACAAGGTAAACTCCAAATTCACCTTTGGGGGCCTCGACGGCAGCGTAAACCTCGCCCTCGGGAACACGAAATCCCTCGGTGTACAACTTGAAATGGTGAATCAAGGCTTCCATCGAAGTCTTCATGTCTCCCCGCGAAGGAGGTGTCAGCTTCCCGCGTGCAAGCACTTCGCCCGGTTCCGCCCGCAGCTTTTCGCATGCCTGCTTGATGATCTTCAGGCTCTCGCGCATCTCGGCCATGCGGCAGAGGTACCGGTCGTAGCAGTCGCCGTTCTTTCCCACGGGAATCTGGAATTCGAACTCGTCATAGCACTCGTAGGGCTGAGACCGCCGGAGATCCCATGCCATGCCGGAGCCGCGCACCATTACCCCCGAGAATCCCCAGTCCAGGGCTTCCTGTTCGGAGACGATGCAGATGTCGACGTTCCGCTGCTTGAAAATCCGGTTTTCCGTCAGGAGACCGTCGATGTCGTGCAGCGTCTTCGGAAACGCGTCCGCCCACTTGTCAATGTCGTCAATGAGCTCAGGCGGAAGGTCCTGGTGCACGCCGCCAGGACGAAAATAGGCGGCATGGAGCCGCGCCCCGCAAGCACGTTCATAGAACACCATGAGCTTCTCGCGTTCCTCGAACCCCCAGAGCGGCGGGGTCAAGGCACCGACATCCAGCGCCTGCGTCGTCACGTTCAACAGGTGGTTCAGGATGCGCCCGATCTCCGAATACAGGACCCGGATCAACGACGCCCGGCGCGGAATCTCGGTGTCAGTCAGCCTTTCGATCGCGAGGCACCATGCATGTTCCTGGTTCATCGGCGCCACATAGTCCAGCCTGTCGAAATACGGCAGGTTCTGCAGGTAGGTGCGGCTCTCCATCAACTTCTCGGTGCCGCGATGAAGCAGGCCGATATGCGGGTCACAGCGCTCGACGATTTCGCCGTCAAGCTCCAGCACCAGCCGCAGCACGCCATGAGCAGCAGGGTGCTGCGGCCCGAAATTGATGTTGAAATTCCGGAGCTTCTTCTCGCCGGTCAGGGCATCGTCAAGCTTGCCGTCCATCATTCCGCCCTTTCTGACCGTTCAGGCAATTTCCCGGGAAGGCCGCACGTCGCCTCGCCATGCCCAGGCGTGCAGGGCAGCGCGCCAGTGCCGTCCGGTGCTTGCCTGGCGATAGCGATGCAATTCATGCGAAACGTCATGGTCACGGCTCAGTCCTTCGCCTCGGCCCGTTCGTCTCCAGGCAGGATGTAGTTCGCTCCTTCCCACGGGGACATGAAATCGAAATTGCGGTACTCCTGCACGAGCTTGACAGGCTCGTAGACGACGCGCTTCAACTCTTCGTCGTGCCGCACCTCGACAAACCCGGTCGTGGGAAAGTCCTTCCGCAGCGGATGGCCCTGGAACCCGTAGTCGGTAAGGATGCGTCTCAGGTCAGGGTGGCCGGAAAAGAGTATGCCGAACATGTCGAACACCTCACGCTCGAACCAGCCCGCCGACGCGTGAACATCCGTCAAGGACAGCACGAACTCATCCTCGCGCACTGCAATCTTCAAGCGAATGCGCCGGTTCTGGTGCATCGAAAGGAGATGATAGACCACGTCGAAGCGTGCCTCCCGTTCCGGATAGTCAACGGCAGTTATGTCAACGAGCGTCGTGAACCGGTAGTTCTTGTCTGATTTCAGGAAGTCCACGAAGCTGACCAGGGATGACAGAGCGACTTCGACCGTGAGCTCCCCGAAGGCCACCACGTGCGAGAGCACGCTGCCTGGCCGTCTCGCCTCGATCCCGGCTGCAAGTTCAGTGAGTTCTGCGGACATCGCCGTCTCCTCAGCGCGTAATTGTGCCCGTGCGGCGGATCTTGCGCTGCAACTGAAGGATGCCGTAGAGCAGCGCCTCCGCAGTCGGCGGGCAGCCCGGAACGTAAACATCGACAGGAACGATTCGGTCACAGCCTCGCACGACCGAATAGCTGTAGTGGTAGTATCCGCCGCCATTTGCACAGGACCCCATCGAGATCACGTAGCGCGGCTCGGGCATCTGGTCATAGACCTTGCGCAGCGCGGGAGCCATCTTGTTCGTCAATGTACCGGCCACGATCATCAGGTCCGACTGGCGCGGGCTCGCACGGGGCGCCGTGCCGAAACGCTCGAGATCATAGCGCGGCATGGACGTGTGGATCATCTCGACGGCACAGCACGCCAACCCGAACGTCATCCAGTGGAGACTTCCGGTTCGCACCCAGTTGATGATGTCCGCGGTGGAGGTGACAAGAAAGCCCTTGTCCTGCAATTGCCTGTTGAACTCCCGTGCGTCGACATCACGATCAGGGCCAGCGGCAATGGGCGATGTGGCAACGCTCATGGGTTCACCTCCTGAGGGCGCGGTCTATCCGCTCCCCCGTGAAGCGTCAACGCGACCCGACGTCGCCATTCATGCGCGAAATGCCGTGAATCGCAAGTCCGGGCACATCCTGCGACGAAAGGCGGCAATGCTCGGAACCCGGCGTTTCGGGGTCACTCCCAGTCCATCGCGCCCTTTTTCCACTCGTAGGCGAATCCGACCGTCAGTACCACCAGGAAGACCATCATCGACCAGAACGCTGCGTCTCCCAGGTCGCCGAACGCAACAGCCCACGGAAACAAGAAGGCAATCTCGAGATCGAAGATGATGAACAGGATCGAAACCAGGTAGAACCTGACATCGAACTTCATCCGAGCATCGTCAAAGGCGTTGAATCCACATTCGTACGCGCTGAGCTTCTCCGGGTCGGCATCGCTCGGCGCCAAGACGACGGCCGCGAGAATCAGGACCATTCCAAGCCCGGTCGCGATCACGAGGAAGACCAGGATCGGCAAGTACTCCCTCAACAGATCTTCCAAGGCGACCTCCGAATGAATTGCCGTCGACGCGCCATCCCTACAGCCCGGACTGGCCCTGGTCAATGTTGATTGAGTGGCGCAGCGGGCGGCCCAGCACGATTCCAGGGCACCGTGACCGAGCCGGATGCACTGGGGGTCGAGCGCCGAGTGCGGCGGTATTCAGGAGACTTTCGGCCCCGGGATGCTCACTCGGCCCTCGACGATGCCCTCGTTCACCTCAAGCCAGCGCGCCCGGAACGCAAATCGCGCCGCCGACGCAACGTCGTGTTGAAAGGCCGCGTTCACTCCGGCCCCGATCACCGCACCCACTATTGGCACGACCTGCGCCATCTTTCGGGTCGAAAGATTGACCCCGAGTGTCGCCGCCAACCTTTGTGTCGCCACGACCGAACCAGTCGCCCGTCCGGTCATGGCCGCAATCTTTTGCCAGTCGTCGCGACCGAATTGCGCACGGGACTCGGCAAGACGTTGCAAGGCCGCGTCACGCTCTTCCACGGAATTCGCCCCGGCAAGCTGCAGGACGTCGAGAATGTGGACGCGCTCCTGCTCTCCGACACCGCCAAATCCATAACATAGGCCGGTGAGCCGTGCCGTCCGGAGTGCCAGAGTAACGGTAGCCGGGATGTCAAATGCCAGTCCCGCCGCCCCAAGGACGCCCGTTGCGGCACCGCCTGCAGCCGCAAAGCCCAATGCCCAGCGCCGCACATCTGCAGCAGCGGCGTCGCAGGCCTCGAAATCCTCGAATTCATGAGAGATCGCCGCACTGCGGATCGAGGACGAAGCAACCCAATCCGCACCCCGGATTGCCGCCTCAACGGCGCTGGCAGGAATCAACCTGTCGGTCAGGGGCCCAATTGGTGCAGTGACCGACCGGACAAGCCTGGGCAGCACGGACGGCCCTGCGCCCCGATAGGCATCCTGTTCAGCCAGAACCTCTTGGACATAGGGCATCACCTCGTTGCGTCCGGTCATTCAATCCTGTCCCGCACATTCCCCGGCCACCGTTCCGTTCGGCCTTCACCCGCGACCCGCAGACGGCTCCGACAATGATCCGAAAATTGCTCGAGATTGATCACGTGGCAGTCTGCGGCAAATTGAGCCGGAGCGAATGTGCCTGCCCGCCCCACTTCGCGCAGTGCATCTGGGTGCGTCCTGTAGCAAATTCAAGAGCCAGCCGTCTTGGACGTGACCGTCAGCACTTCCGGGATCAGTTCATGCGTCGCAGCTCCTGGCTACGTCCTGGCTGGCTGCCCGAACCCGCGCTGGGAACGAGATCTCACGGAACGGCGATCCGGCAAGCCAAGGCACGGAGGTCGGGCTGCGTACCGTTGGACCAACGACATTCCGCGCTGCATCGACGCCCGGCGACTGCAAGCACCGCGCCGAACCGAAGGCGAGCCCGAACGCCGAATTCGGCACCAAAGGACAGACGGGAATCCGCGAATTCGCAATTGACCGTATGCCGCTCAGGCCCTTGCCTGGGTCAGTCGAATTCGCCAAATTTCGTCAACAGTCAAGACTTCCAGTAGCGGCGGAACAGTCCTGCGGCCAGCAGCAGACCCGCGGAAACTGCGCCGAACGTCAGTGTGACGCCCAGTCCTAGGATTTCCACTGCGATCCCTAGCACGGCAGCACCCATCGCGCTGCTGCCGATGGCAACGCTGGCCCACATGCTCATGACGCGTCCGCGCATCCCGTCGCCGATCCGAGTCTGGATGGCTGACTGGCAGATAATGCCCGATGCGGCGGCGGCGGCCGACATGGCAGCGACCAGACCGATTGCAGCGGGCCAGGATGCGGTCAGTCCGAGGCCCGCAATGCACGCCACCCCGAACATGCTGATGGCAGCAGCCAATGGAAGGCGATTGCGTCCAATTGCCGACGGCAGCAATACCAGGCCGAGGCCAGCGACGATCGCGCCCAGCCCGGAAGAAGCAGTCAAAAGGCCTAGGCCTGCGGCTCCCTTGGCAAAGACGCCGTCCGCGATTACCGGCAGGATTTCGAGCGATCCCAATATGAATATCGATGCGATCGCCGCGAGGGCGAGCGCGGCACGAATGCCTGCATCGCCGAAGGCAAATTTGGCACCTTCGGCCAGTTCCCCCAGAAATCCTGGCTTCGAAGGCATGGTGGCAGCTTGCCGGACGCGCAACAGCGACAGAGCCACCAAGAATGGCAAATAACAGAGCGCAGTCACGAGAGTTGCCGGCCCTGTGCCAATTTCTGCAATTGCCCAGCCGCCAATCGCAGGACCGGTCATGCGAGAGACATTGTAGGCGAGCGAGGCAAAATTGACCGCTGACGGGATGTCATTGGACGCGACCAGCCTGGGCGCCATCGACATCCGCACCGGACCGTGCGCCGACATTATCATGCCAGCGGCCAGAGAATATGTCAGTAGGTGCGGTGCGCCGAGGATCTCCAAGTGTTGGACAAACCACAGGCCCAGAGCGGCGCACAAGAACAGTGCCTGAACCACGATGGCCGCGCGGCGCACATCTGACCGGTCGATCAAAACGCCGAACAGTGGGCCGAGAAACATTGTGGGCAGAAAGTACACCAATGCTATCAATCCGACAAAGCTGGCCGAACCCGTCAAGTCCCAGGCCAGCCAGCCGACAATGATGCGGAGCATCCACATCGCATTCAACGCAAAGAGATTGCCAGCAAGGTACAGGCGAAAGTTCCGGGAATTGAGAGCCGACAGATTCACTTGTCCCACCATTCACCGGCAGTGAACTTGCACCACCTTTCACCGGCAGTGAAGCTGCGCAAGCACCAGGCCAGATTCACCGGCACACGCATAAATGAGCCAGAGACGACCGCCTTCACTGAAAATGAACGGATCCCTCAGCTGGTTGACACGTTTATCGGCCGGGCCCATGCGCGATGGCAAGACCGGCTCCCCGGCACCCTCCCAAGGCATTTCGGCTCGCAAGAGTTCCAGAGGATCTGACAGGCGCCAGTCCCGCCAGTTCCCAGTTGTGAGAATGCGAGAAATCAGAAGTCGTTCCGGCGCATCACCAATGCGGCTGAAGACAAGGAACAGTTCATCCCGGAACGAAAAGACGGCGACGTGCCGGGTGGATGGATCGCCGAGTCGCGCCCTGTCCGGGAACGACAGGCCGGAGTCTAGCGAGCGATAGAGCCAGCCTGCCAGCGCCGCGGCATAGGTCACGCCGTGCCACTCGAAGACACGCGCATAGAAGTCCGCGCCGGTCGGCAGCGGATCGCGGAAGTCAAGGCCGTCCTTGGACACGATGCGTCGAGTGGTCTGCGTGCAGTCGCGTTCCAATCCATGAAAGTGCATAACGATCTGCCGTCGAGCCTTGTCGACATGGACGTCCGGTGAAGCAATGTGCGGGCGAAGATCACCAATGGCGACGCTCCTTCGAAACCGCTCCGGCGGATCGATTTCGGACGACTTCGTTGGAAAGCCGGAGCCTTCGAGACGCAGCGCGCCTGGTTCGTAAACATGCCAGGGGCCGGTGATCTCGTCCGAATGGGCCAGGCGAATGTGGTCACCTCGATGGTCGGCAAAGTAGAGATAGTACCGACCAAGCGGGGCCTTGATCCAGTCCGGCACGCGAATCGCGGAAGGTCCGTTGATATTGGTCCCGATTGTCCGTGCGAGACCTGGATGAATGATCGGCCTGTTGCCCAGCCGCGTGGCCTTGAAGCGAGTCATTTTGCCTTGAAGGAGAATTCCGCAAATTCTCGAGCCCTTGGTCCTGGGGCACCATGCGCGCCCCAGGAACGTGGCTAGGACTATTGCTCACCCTTGGCAATGTAGTCTTGGTAGAACTGGACCATTTCCGCTGGCACGTCCGCGACACTCGCGGCGGCGCTCTGCGCCATTTCGTAATCGACGAAGTTGACGGGCTTGCCAAACGCCTGTTCATGCGCAGCCTGGAATTCCGCATCGTCCGGCAGGGATTCCCAGCCAGCCTTCAGCGCATCAAAGGCCTCGTCCGGGGTGCCCTCGGGCAGCCAGACCGACAGACCCATCGCGGTTAGCGCGTTCAGAACCTTGTAGGCTTCCCAATGCGGGCCCGATGGCTGGCTGCCATGCATCTGCTCGTGCAGGTCGTTGAGCGTCGGAACGCCGAGGTCCGCCAGTTGCTGGGAACCGGAGGCATTGCCGGCATCGTCAACCACCGGATAGTCGACCCAGAGCATTCCCGGCCCCTGATCCACCAGCGCGCTCTTCATCACGGACACATACGTGCCATAGTTCATGCCCAAGAGGCTCACCTCGCCCGAGATAAAAGCCGGAATCTGCTTGGCCGAGCCGCGGTAGCCGGGGATGTAGACGTAATCGACGCCCAGGATGTCGAGCCCCAGGCGTTGCCGAAGGTCAAGCGTGGACGATGCACTCAGACCGGCAACGACAAGGCGCTGACTGCCTTGGCCGATGGTGGTCCGGTCGCCGTCCTTCAGTACATTCTTGTTGATGACGGCAGTGTTGATGGCCTTTTCGCCGCCCACAACGCGCATGCTCGAATAGTCAAAACGAACGCCTTCGCGACGAGTCATTTGGGCGACAGAAAGCCAGGGGGCGCAGAGCATTTCCGAGCCGTCATTGGGCATCTCGTTGCTAGCATAGTTGTTGGCCTTCAGCCCCCCGGCACCGGCCATGTTGTTGATGATGATGTCTGGCTGCCCCGGTATCAAGCGAGCCAGATGCGGCACCACGACCCGGAAGAAACTGTCGGTGCCTCCGCCCGGGTTGTACGGCACGACGCATGTAATCGTCTTGTCGGCGTAAAACTCCTCGGCTGTCGCCGACACCGACGAAAGCGCCGCTGCAGCAGCGAGTGCCAGTGTAAGAGATTTAAGTTGTCTCATGCTGATCCTCCTTTTGAGACGTGGATTTGATCCTGCTGATTTTCCTGCCTCGTCAATTTCCGAGAAGCCCAAGCAGAAAAGGCCTCTGAAACGGGATATGCATCGTCCAGTCGTAGAAGAGCGTAATGAAGGCGTAGCCGCCGACGGCGAAGACAGCGGCTTGCCACAGCGGTTTCGTTCCCCAGACGATCATGTAGGCGAAGATGAAGGTGGCGATGGAGAGCTTCTGACCAATGAGCCAGCAACCAAACACCGCGACGGCGACCCATAGGACAAATTTCAGGCCTACTCCAAGGCGTGCCTTCTCATAGGCCCTGCTCCATGCTTGCCGGAAGTCCCCGAGGGCAGCGATTTCGGATCGGGCAACACCGAGTTCCTTGAAGACTACAATGGCAAGCAGGAAGAGCGCGGCCACGCTGACGGCCACAGGGTATTGCATGTTTGTGGGATGGAAGTCCTGCGCGAAATAGATTGCCGCGGCAAAGAACGCCACGAACGCAAGGGCCAAGAGGATCGCGACAAACGCGTTCCGCTCGCCGCCTTCGACCGAGAGTTTGCCGTCAAGTGCGTTGGCGGACGTTGGTTTCGCCCGGCTCTTCTTCAGAACGCCCATGGCTGTGGCTGCAATGGTCAGGACAATCACCAGTCCGATCAAGATCGATGGCGTGCGCTCGAGCCAACCCAGCGTGCCGTAGATCCTGTTCGAGATAACCAGCGAGTTCTCCATATTGGGCCCCAGTACAAGCGCAATGATCAGCGGCGGACGCGGCCAGCCCGAGCGTTTCATGAAGAGCCCGAGCACTCCCATGCTCCACAACAGGATCAGATCGCCCATGGACTGCGCCCCAAGCCAGGATCCCATGAACACGAAAAGGATCACCACCGGGACCATGTAGTGGCCGTCGACAAAGATCGCCTTGGCCACTTGCCTGCCGATCGCCATGAGCAGCAGCGCAGAAACGACATTGGCAATGATCAACGTCCAGATCATCGCGAACGTGATGTCGAGTTTCGTGGTCAGCATTTCCATGCCCGGCCGCAGGCCCTGCACCAGCATCGCACCGAGAAGGATCGACATGGCAAAATCGCCGGGTATGCCGAAGGTCAGTGTCGGAATCAACGCCCCGCCACGCTGCGCGTTGTTGGCGCTTTCTGGCGCAATGACACCACGGATGTCGCCACGGCCGAACCTGTTCGTGCCCTTTGTGGTCTGAACCGCCATTCCGTAGGCCGCCCAGTCGACGATCGAAGCACCGAGTCCCGGCAGCATGCCGATATAGACGCCAAGTGTGGAGCTCTTCAGCACCAGCCACCAGTTCTTGAACACGTCACGGACGCCCTGCATCATTCCGCCGCCCTGCGACTGGTCTTGATCGACGCGGCTAATTGAAGTGTTCCGCGTTGCCATTTCCAGAAGCTCAGGTATGGCAAAAAGGCCTAGAACCACGCCGACCAGAGGTGGCGTGTTTAGCAGGTACTCCACACCGAAGTAGTAACGGGCTTCGCCGTTGAAACTGCCTTCTCCAATCACGCCAAGAAGCATGCCGAATGCGCCGATCACCAGCCCTTTGGACATGGAGCTGCCTGACAAGGCACCCACCATGCAGATGCCCAGCAACGACAGCATGAAGTATTCCGGTGTTGAGAACAGCGTCAGGATCGGCTTTATCAGCGGTACCGAAAGCGTCAGTACGATGGCGCCTACGACGCCACCGAACGCAGAACAGGTGTAGGCCGCACCAAGCGCACGGTCCGCCTGCCCCTTCTGGGCCAGGGGATAGCCGTCCATCACCGTCGCCTGACTGGCCGCCGTGCCCGGAATCCCCAGCATCACCGATGCGATCGTGTCACTCGTTGTCGTCACCGCGAACATCCCCAGCATCAGGGCAAATGCGGAAACGGGATCCATCGTATAGGTAAACGGCAAAAGCAGGATCAAGCCGGTCACGCCGCCTACGCCCGGCAGAACACCCAGCCAGACTCCCAGGACTATGCCCAATCCCAAGTATCCGATGGCCGGCCAGCTGAAGACCTGAATCAGACCGGAGAGAAGCGCCTCAAGCATGGGCCACTTCCTTGGACCGCCCGTCTTCCTTGGACCGCCTGTCGGCTACGATCTCGTTGATGTTCGGTGTGATCAAGGTCCCTGCGCCAGACACAGCTACGCGGAAATTTTGCCTGCCGAAGATCAGAAAGGCGCTTTTGCTGGCGTCGAGGCCAACAAAGAACGAGAGCTTGTCCCGTTTTTCCATGGCCCGCTCGATCAGGTCATCGGGGTTCTTCGTCACATTTCGCACAACGTTCCTCCCGCCTAGCAGCGGCCACTTCCAAATTCCGCACTCTGCCCACTATGTGCCCACTTACTGCCCACTATGTGCCCACTAATAGGAAATTTCAACGAGCTTTCTCAAATTCTGGATTTTTTGAGCGTAACGAGTTGATTTAACATGATTTCCTTTTGAGAAAGTGCTCCGCATTCCTCCGGGATCCGTCCATTCTTGCAGCGGGACGTCCGGATTCGGTTGCAGGGTGATTCGCGATCGGCAACCAGGATCAGGGCGACGCAGGCTCTCGGTCCCAGCCATTCCGTCGGGCAATCAACAAATTTTCGATCAGCGCGAAGGTGCCGGTCCGCCTATTCCTTCGCCTTCGCATGCGGTCCTGTTTGGAACTCCTGAGCGCTTCCTGACCTGAAACGCGATCAAAGGCGGTCATTGCATTTTCTCCGTTTCGTGCCGGCCCAACGCGCACGACATGCGACCAGTTGCTCACTGATTTTTGGAGTCGTGCATCAATCCGAAGTCTCCATTCTGAAGTGCCCGCAGACACGTACGCCATCATCGGCCACGATTGGTCTGTCCGGATTCACGACGCCCCGATTGTCTCTTGCAGGATGCTGATCACGGTGTCGTGGTGCAGGCCAAGGAATGCGCCGCTTGACGGGCAGGCATGCCTGCGCTCGGGCAGAATCCTGGGAACTCGTGCACCGCATCCCAGACAATCCGGCGAATTCCGCATCGGACCCATGCGTATCAACATCCCACCGACCTTTAGCCTGCAGGTCAGCGTCTCGTTACGTGAGCTCCATCCAGCGTCACGAACACATGTCGCCAGCTGTGATCTGGGCAGCCCAGTCACGTTCAGGTTCTCGACCGCGATCAAGACGTACATGACAGCCAGGACAGAGGACTTCTGGCGCGAGTCTGTGCAGCGAATGTCGAGGAGATCTAGATGCCACGCAGCCACCCATTGTTGCCCCTTGCACCTGCCGTGGAACGCTTCCCGCAACGTAAAATGTCGCGCTGCCTGTGCCGCGGCTCCTTCTCCGTACGCCTTGCCGTCTGGGGGCGTCCGGATGCAATTTCCAGTGCTCAGCGTGGCAAGGCTGGCCAGGCCGACACATTCCGGACTCGGCTTGACACCCGGGAATTTTGAGGTCCTGTTGCTACCAGTGCAACCGAGTGACGGCTTCACCGGAGCGGACTTTTTGCGGCAAGTGTCTGGAGGCAAAGGCATGGATGTAAACGGGGAAGGCAGGCATATTCGCTATGCTGCGGACGAAAAGCCTCCAACGCCACTGGCTTTCGGTCTCGGCCTGCAATTGGCACTTCTCACAATCGCCGGGATCGTGCTCACCCCATTGATCGTTATCCGCGCCGCCGGAGAAAGTGATCCCTACCTGTCCTGGGCGGCGTTTGCCGTGGGTGCCGTCAGCGGGATCAGCACGATCGTCCAAGCGGTTCGCGTTGGCCGCTTCGGCGCGGGCTATGTTCTCCTCATGGGAACCTCAGGGGCGTTCATCGCGGTCAGCATTGCGGCGATCATGGCAGGAGGACCGGCGCTGCTTGCCACGCTCGTTGTCATATCGTCACTGATCCAGTTCGTTCTCGCCACGAAACTCGTCTGGGTGCGCCGAATATTCACGCCCACCGTTGCCGGCACTGTCATCATGCTGATCGCGGTGACAGTGATGCCGATTGTATTTGGCATGCTGGAGGAGGTGCCGGAGGGCGCCCACCATCTGGCATCACCGCTTTCGGCAGCTGCAACGATCGCGGCGATCGTCTGCATCGCGCTTGCCGCAACCGGGGTCTGGCGTCTGTGGGCTCCGGTGATCGGGGTCGTTGTCGGTTCGGTGATCGGCTGGATATTTGGCATCTACGAAACGGAGCGTGTGGCCGAGGCAGCCTGGATCGGGCTTCCTCAGGGAGGATGGCCAGGCTTCGACTTGGACTTCGGTCCGGCGTTCTGGAGCCTGTTGCCGGCCTTTGTGATCGTGACCTTAGTGGGCGCAATAGAGACCATTGGCGACTCGATGGCAATCCAGCACGTGTCCTGGCGCAAGCGTCGGGCCGTGGATTACCGGGCGGTTGAGGGAGCAGTCGCCGCCGACGGGCTTGGCAACATGCTGTCCGGCCTTCTTGGAACAGTTCCGAACACGACCTATTCCACAAGCATTTCCGTGACCGAGCTTACCGGGGTGGCATCGCGTCGCGTCGGTGTTGCCGTTGGCCTCATCTTCCTCGCCATGGCCCTTCTGCCCAAATCGCTCGCCGCAATCCTCGCGATTCCGGGGCCAGTCGTAGCCGCTTACGCGACCGTGCTTCTCTCGACGCTGTTCGTCGTCGGCATGAGGATGGTCGTGCAGGACGGGCTGGACTATCGCAAGGGAGTGGTAGTCGGCATTTCGTTCTGGATTGGCGTCGGCTTCCAGAACAAGGCAATCTTCCCTGAATTCTTCGCGGAGTTTGCGGAAGGCTTGTTTCAGAACGGCATGACGGCAGGCGGCGCTACGGCCATCCTGCTGACGGTGTTTCTGGATGTGGCAAAGCCTAGGCGCAGACACATGGAAGTCCCGTTTGACGACGCCGCGATTCGCCCGATAAGCGCCTTTCTGAGGCAGTTTGCCACGAGCAGTGGATGGAGCGCCGGCATGGCGCAGCGGCTTGACGCCGTAGGCGAAGAGACCGTCCTGACACTTCTTGAGAATCAGGATGACAAGCAGTCCCGCCGCCTGCGCCTCTCCGTTTCCCGCGATGAAGGCGGGGCCATTCTGGAGTTCGTTGTCGCCTCTGGTGAAGAGATAAACCTCGAGGATCGCATTTCCCGACTTGGCGAACACACCACCGGCACGTCGCTTGGCCATGAGGCTTCGCTTCGGCTGTTGCGCCATCTGGCATCATCAGTCCACCATCAGCAGTATCACGACACCGAAGTCGTGACGGTAAAGGTCAGGTCACCGGAACCGAACTGACCAAGGGCCATTCCGAATTCGACGCGCCGGGAATCCCGGTGCCGGAGGGGGCATTGCTGCAGGAGTCGTGGTGAGGTGGCCCGATGACCTGGTCAGCCAGCCCCGGGTGCCGCATCAAGTCGTCCCGACAGCCGCATCCGTGAAGTCGACCTGAACGAATTCGCCCGGCAGGCGTTGACAGGGACACGGGGGCACAAATTTGGCATTCCCCACCACTTGATCTGACGAGATGTCGCCCGCGGTTCTGCAGCGCGCAAGGAGGGTTCAGTCAAGGCCGGAACGAGATCGCGCTCAAGGTTCGGAATTCACCGTCCTTGCGCAACCTGCCCCATCAGCTCGCGGCCGATGAGCATCCTCCGAATTTCGCTTGTTCCAGCTCCGATCTCCATCAACTTCGCATCGCGAAAGAGCCGAGACACGGGATGATCGTTCATGAAGCCTGCACCGCCCATCGCCTGGACGGCCTGATGCGCCTGCCGCATCGCCGTCTCGCTCGCAAACAGGCAGCACGCGGCGGCATCCTGCCGCGTCACGTCGCCCCGGTCACAGGCCTTTGCCACTTCGTAGACATAGGCGCGCGACGAATTCATTGCCGCATACATGTCCGCGATCTTGCCCTGCATGAGCTGAAACGACCCGATCGGCTTCCCGAACTGCTTGCGCTCGGCCATGTAGGGCATGACCTCGTCAAGGCAGGCCGCGATGATCCCCGGTCCGATGCCTGCCAGCACCACGCGTTCGTAGTCCAGTCCGGACATCAGCACGCGAACGCCCTGCCCCTCTTCTCCGAGCACGTTCTCGAACGGAACTTCCACGTCCTCGAAGATTAGTTCTGCCGTGTTTGAACCCCGCATGCCCAGCTTGTCAAAATGGGCGCTCGTCGAGAATCCGGTCATTTCGCTCTCGACGAGGAAGGCAGTGATCCCTTTCGAGCCTGCGTCGGGATCGGTCTTGGCATAGACCACCAGCGTGTCCGCATCCGGCCCGTTGGTAATCCAGTACTTCGTTCCGTTGAGCCTGTAGTGATCGTTCCGTTTCTCGGCACGAAGGCGCATCGAAACGACATCCGAGCCGGCTCCGGCCTCGCTCATCGCGAGCGCTCCCACATGCTCCCCCGTGACGAGCCGGGGCAGGAACTTCGCCTTTTGCCGTTCGTTCCCGTTCAGCCTGATCTGATTGACGCAGAGATTTGAATGAGCCCCGTACGACAGAGAGACGCTGGCTGACGCCCGCGCAATCTCCTCGACGACAATCACGTGGGCCAGATATCCTAGACCGACGCCGCCATATTCCTCCTCAACGGTGACGCCAAGGATGCCCAGATCACCCAATGGCATTTTGTTTGAGCGCAGGGCCTGAGCGGATTTTCTTTCGCGATCGCGCGGCGTTGTTTTCATGATGATTTGCGCCTTCATCGATTTTTTCTTCCGAGGGGGTTGACACCGTCTCCGTTCCATGGGATGCATG
>JAJEGW010000007.1 GCA_022819605.1 Silicimonas sp.
GCCTGGGAATAGTGCTCGTCCTGGTGGCGTTTCGGCGCATCCTTGTCGCGCCTTTCCGCGAGCTTCGCGTCCAGCGCCTCAAGCCGGGCCTTCCGATCCTCGTCGGCTGCGGCCATGCCAAAAACACCCCGTGAGAGTTCCAGCGCTGTCTAGGTAGGGAAGCAAGGCAAGTCAAGCGACCGCGAGTCGCCGACGAGGGACAGGCAACCATTTGATTCAAAATGATTAACGACGGGAACATCAGGATGGGTCGTGAATGCCGGCGAGAACGGCATATTCAACCTTCCGGTTGACGGTCCGGCGGTTTGCACGGCAGATGCAGCCATGAAACCGGCACTCGACGCCATATTTCATGCGCTTGCGGACCCGACGCGCCGGCAAATCCTCACCATGCTTCTCGAGGACGACATGGCGGTCACGGACGTGGCGGAGCCCTTCGACATGTCGCTGGCCGCGATCTCCAAGCATCTCCGCGTGCTGGTTCACGCCGGATTGGTCAGCCAGGAACGGCGAGGTCGGGTCACCTGGTGCCATCTTGAGCCGCAAGCCCTCAAGGACGCCAGCGTCTGGATGCAGGGCTTTGGCCAGTTCGAGCCAGTTGACCTGGATGCATTCGAGGCGTTTCTGGAGCGCGAACTGGACCAGCAATGAAGTGCCCACGCGCTCCGCGGGCCAAGCACCTGTCGTCGCAGAGCGCCTCGGTCAATACGTTGTGGTTGGCTCGCAAGGCGACCTGACTTCCAGGCAAGCGCGAGCTGCGGCAAGCCGCGAATTCACCGTCCCCGGTTTGCGGCTCGCTGATGCCTCGAATGCTCGCGAGGAATGCACAGGGTCCGGACAAGCGCCGGTGCCGTAACGCCGTATTTCGGAAGCGAAATTTCTGCTTGTTCCCGACATTCGCCCAATTCCGGCATGTCCAATTCCGCAGGTGACGCGAATTTCGCGTCGTGATATCATGCATCCATGCGAAATTCTTGGGGTTTCGAACTCGACACGTCCGTTGTCCGGTTGATGCACCGGGACGACTTGGCGTGGACGGAAGTCGCCAAGGAAAGAATCGGAGGCGCAGATTTCGAAAAGCGCCTGAATGCAATGGTGGCGCTGATCGGAAACGACGCGGCGGCAGACCTGTTTTTTCCTCGCAACCAGATAGTGTACGCAGACGTCCAGATCGATCCCGACAGCGCCACGCGGCAGGAACTCGAGCGCGCTCTCGACGAACATATGCCGCACCAGATCGGCGAAATGGATCTCGACTGGGAAGTGACAGGACAAGGCACCGTGCGGGTCGCGGCAATTGCGCTGGAGACCCTGAAAGCGGCACTGGACCTTGCCTCGGCAGGCGGCATCCGCATCGGCAAGTTCTCTTCGCTCGCTGATCCGGCCGACTTTCCGCGCTCGCCCAACTTCTGCGGACGTGGCGCGAATGTCCCGCTGCATTCCCTGATCGAGAGTGCCTCGCCCGGCAAGGCCCGCAAGTTGCCCTTTGCAGAGTTGGGCAACGGCTGGAGGAAACTGCTGGGCGCGAGCGGCCATCGCTTCCCGCAGTTTCGGCGAACCGGTGCAGCGGTCGCCGTCGCGCTCATTGGCGTCCTGGGAATTTCAGGCTTGTTGTGGTCAGCACTGGCACCCGAATCCAAGACCCGCGAACAGTCGCTCGAAGATTGGTCCGAAGGGGTCCTGGCCTCGGGCAGGCCCCTGGCCGAACCGGCGTTCGCCGCGCGTGCGCTGGAGAGCATGGGCACGGCAGACGACCTCTTGCGGTCAAGGCCGCCGGTCATCCACGCCGACTCACGGCAACTCTCGGACTTGTGGAGTCGGAGCGGACTCCAAGCGCCTGGCGATGACGCTGGCACCGCCGTCGCGTCCCTTTCGACGACCTTGGCACTGACGCAGCCGCATGTCCTGCCTCCGCCGCAAGGCGGACACGACGCGCCAGAGGGCCTGGACACGGCAAACGATCTCTTGCAACTGCGGCCGCCGATCGTCCATGCGGACTCGCAGCGGCTGTCGGACCTGTGGCGGCAGAGCGAACTTCAGGCACCTGCCGACGACTCTGACACCACCGTCGCGGACCTGCCGACGATCCTGGCCTTGGCGCAACCGCATGTCCCGTTCCATCCGCAAGCCGGGAATGTCACGCCAGAAAGCCTGGGCATTGCGAACGAATTCTTGCGGCAACGCCCGTCGGTCGTCCTGGTCGACGCGCAACAACTGTCGGACTTGTGGCGGCGGAGCGAACTTCAAGTACCCGCCGACGACGTTGGCATTGCCGTCGCGTCCCTGCCGACAACATCGACCTTGGTGCGACCGCATGCCCCGTCCCTGCCGCAAGCTGGGAACGACGCGCCGGAAAGTCTGGACACGGCGAATGAACTCTTGCGGCAACGCTCGCCGGTCGTCCTGGTCGACGCGCAACAACTGTCGGACTTGTGGAGCCGGGGCGGACTTCAGGTACCTGGCGATGACGCCGGCACTGCCGTCGCGTCCCTGCCAACCACATTGGCCTTGGCACAGCCGCTTGTCCCGTCTCTACCGCATGCCGGACACGGCGCGCCCGAGGGCCTGGACGCGGCAAACGATCTCTTGCGGCTGCGGCTGCCGGTCGTCCAGGTCGATTCGCAGCGCCTGACGGATTTGTGGGGTCGGAGCGGGCTTCAGGCACCCGACGGCGACGCCGGCATCACGGTCGCGTCCCTGCCGACTTCACTGGGCCTGCCACAGCCGCATGTCCCGCCCCAACCGAAGGCCGGTCACAACGCACCTCTTGTCCTGGACGTTTCGCTCCCTGTGGAACCAGATCCGTTGGCGCCAGTGACCGCAAGCCTCCCCATTCCGCACGAAGGTTCGCCACCGGGTACGAAATCGGCAATTGACCTTCCAGCATACGCCTCGCTGGAAGCACGTGACGTCCCGGAAAGCCCTGTCAGCGCAGGACCTGACCTGGCAGAAAGCGCCGCTCCCTCGCTCGCGCCACCGGAATTCCAGCCGCGCATGCGCCCCGAAGGGTTCACTGAACATGTCGAACGCCTGAAGTATGGCGGACGCACTCTTGCAGAACTCGCTACCCTGCATCCCAAGCAGCGTCCGGCTTCGGCCCAGCAACTTGCCGTCAGCTCTGCCAGCTCCGCGGAAGCACCTGTCGTTTTGATAGACTCCAAGTCACCGGGGATGCGGCCTGACGATTTCGATGCAATCATCGCGGCGGTCGACACCCAGAGACGTGCCGCCGCCGCGGCGCGGGCATTGCGGGCGCTGCATGCCGCTAGGGAGGCGGAAGCCGCGCTAGTTGCAGATGCCGAGCCTGAATTGCGGCAGGGTGACACGACAAGCCGACGCACGTCGTCGCGCTCGACAGTTGCGCGGCGCGCGACGATTCCGAACGCGATCAGGCTCGAAGAAATAAACCTCGTGGGCGTCTACGGCACCACAGGTGATCGCCGCGCTCTCGTGCGCCTGCCGTCGGGGCGATACGTGCGCGTGAGGGTCGGAGATCGCGTCGACGGCGGCAGGGTCGCACGGATTACCGAAAGCGAACTGTTCTACCTGAAGGGCGCGCAGACGGTCTCGCTGAGAGTCCCGAGAGGCTGACGGGACGGAACCGCGCGCTGCAGACCGGCCAACCGCTATTCGGCAGCCGTTTCGCCGTACTCCCCACTTGCCAGTTCCTCGGCCTCGATCGATTCGAAGAGCGCCTTGAAATTGCCTTCCCCGAATCCCTCGTCACCCTTCCTCTGGATGAACTCGAAGAAGATCGGCCCGATCACGGTCTTCGAGAATATCTGCAGCAGAATCCTGGTCTCGCCTCCGTCCACGACCCCTTCCCCATCGATCAGGATGCCGTGCCTCTTCATCCTCTCGATCGGCTCGCCGTGACCGACGACGCGTTCCCGTGACAGTTCGTAATAGGTGTCCGGGGGCGGCTGCATGAAACGAACGCCGTTCTCGTGGATTGCATCGGTCGCGTCATAGATGTCGCGCGCCCCGACGGCGATGTGCTGGATGCCTTCGCCGTTGTATCTCTTCAGGTAGTTGACGATCTGGCCTGTCTCGCCGCGATCCTCGTTGATCGGAATGCGAATCCTGCCGCATGGCGACGTGAGGGCGCGGCTGTAGAGACCCGTGTACTTGCCCTGGATGTCGAAGAATCGGATTTCCCTGAAGTTGAACAGGTCGCCGTAGAACCGGAACCACACGTCCATGTTGCCCTTGAAGACGTTGTGGGTCAGGTGATCGATGTACCAGAACCCCACCCCTTCGGGCTTGCTGGCCGCCAGCCAGTTGAATTCCTCGTTGTAAGGCGAGGTCTCGTGATAGCGGTCGATGAAGTAGATGAGGCTGCCGCCAATTCCGACGACGGCCGGCACGTCCATGGTCTTGCCCGGTCCTGCATACTCTTCGGCCCCGAGCGCAACGGCACGCGCAAGGGCCTGTTTCGCGTCAACGACACGCCAGGCCATGGAGGGCGCACCGGGCCCGTGCTTCCCGATGAATGCGTCCGCATGGCTGTATGGCTCGGCGTTGATGACGTAGGTTATGTCGCCCTGCTGCCAAAGTTCCACGGCCTTGGTCTTGTGCGTCGCGGCATGCGCATATCCCATCCTGGCGAACAGGGCCCGGAGTTCCTGCGGCTCGGGATGAGCGAACTCGACGAACTCGAACCCGTCGGTTCCGACCGGGTTCTCGGGCGTGATCCTGGACTTTGGCGCGTCATGCGGGAAAGGGCCCACTTTCACATCTCCTTCTGCGGCACAGCACAACCATAGCGCCTTTGCGGCGCGTGTTTTGCGCGTCTTTCAGGCGTCAACCCATTTCTTATGCAAAAGTATTGCGTATTTGATGCAGAAAATGCAAAATTCCCGCATGTCAGGCATAGACGATACTGATCTTCGACTTCTGGCCGCACTTGAAGGCAACGCACAACTGACGTCCGAGAAGCTCGGTGACATGCTGCACCTCTCGCAAAGCCAGGTCGGACGGCGGCGGCAGCGCCTTGAAGCCGAAGGCTATATCGAGGGCTACCGCGCCCGGATCTCTGCAATCCAGCTCGGACTGTCGGTGCAGGCCTTCGTGGCCGTCCAGATGGCGAGCCACGCACCCGCCCTGATCAGGACATTCGTTCGGACCATCGAATCCCGACGCGAAATCACCAGCGCCTGGACCATGACGGGTGAGGCGGACTATCTCCTAAGGGTCTATTGTGCCGACTTGCCGGCGTTCAACCGGCTGATCCACGAGGTCCTGCTGCCCCACCCTGCGGTCGCTCGCGTGCAAAGCCAGATCGTCATGGAGCAGATCAAGGTGGACGGGCCGTTGCCGGTCTGACTCCTTCCGTGGAGCGCCCTGCATCTCATGCCGGTCCGCCGTGATCGAAGGCGCCTACTGGCGGCTCGAACCTTGACGCGGGCTTGACCTCCTTGGAGGGGCAGACGAATCCCGGAGTATCAGTCTCACCTCGACCGAATTGTGCATTGCCACTTCGTCTCCACCCAGCTTGCCCAGAATGAACTCTGCAGCAGCAATGCCCATGTCTCTTGCGGGGACGTCGATCGTCGTCAGCGGCGGGTTGGAGTGCATCGCGAACTCGAGATTGTCGAAGCCGACGACGGAAATGTCGCCGGGAACTTCCAGTCCCCGCGCGCTGCACTCGATGAGCGCCCCCAGCGCCAGAACGTCGTTGCCGCAGACAATGGCGGTGGGCTGCGGTGCGTCACGTGACAGGAGAAGCGCGCAGGCCTTCTTGCCGTCTGAAATGGAATACGGCGACTCGATGACCCTTGAGGCGGGCAGCGGAATGCCGTGGCGCGCAAGTTCCGCTCGAATTCCTTCGAGCCGCCTTGTCGTGCGATCGTTGTCCTCCGTTATCCCGGAAATGACGCAAATGTTCGAATGTCCGAGATGAACCAGGTGCTGGGCAATGATCGCTGCCGAAGCGGAATTGTCAAAGCCGGCGGTTGGGTAGATGCTCTTGGGATCGTAGGTATAGGTGTTGACAAACGGAACGTTGAATTGGTGCAGCAACCCGTAGAGCTCCGGCCGATGATAGTCTCCGACAAGTATCAGCGCCTCGGCACCGCGCTCGAGCAGCAGTCTGGCCTCCCTGAGCTCAGCCTCCAGGTCATAGTCAAAGGTGGCGATCAGCGTCGAAATGCCCGCCACCGAGAGCTGCGAGCCCGCGGCACTGACAAGCCGGGCATAGAGCGCGTAGTCCAGGGTCGGGATCAGGACTCCGACCATGTGCGATCGCTGGGAACGCAATGCGCGTGCCGCGTGATTCCGAACGTACCCGAGCTCAAGCATCGCCCTCTGGATCCGCGACCGCATTTCGGGCGCCACCTTGTCCGGGTTGTTGACCGCCCGCGAAACCGTCGCCGGCGCACACCCGGCAAGCCTGGCAACGTCCGTGATTCGCACGCGCGATGCTGTCTCTTGAAATCGATATTTTGAATCAGTCGTCAAATTGGGACTCGCGCATCTCAACTAATCGTACCGTACCAGAAGGTTACGGACTTGGACAGGAAAAGTGTTGACTCGGTCTTCCATTTGATGTGAAATCGATTTCATAAGAGTGTGAAGCCTCATGGGGAGGGGATGCCGCACTTGGGTACAGGCCAAAATTCGAGGATCCTGACCGCGCTCCTTGGTGTCGCGAAGCTCTCCCTAATCGCGATTTCCGTTTTGATGATCGTGGTCACCCTGGCCCAGGTGATCTTCAGATACGTCATCGCGGCTCCCCTCCCCTGGTCGGAGGAACTGGCGCGGTACTGTTTCGTGTGGATCGTCTTTCTGGGCGGCGCGATCGGCCTGTCGCGCGGAATTCACCTGGGCGTCGACTTGTTCGTGAACCTGCTTCCCGAGCGGTTCAGAGTTGGAGTCGAGATCCTCTCGAACGTGTTGATTTCGTGTTTCGCGGCCTCAGTCATCTTCGCGAGCTACCCGGTCATCAGCATGAACATGATGCAACACTCTCCCGCATTGGGCGTGAAGATGTCCTGGATCTACATCGCGATTCCAATTTCGATGGGCCTGATTTTTTTGATTTGCCTGGAACGTACCATTGCCATCCTGCGTGGCCGCAGCGAGCAGGAGGGTTAGGGCACTCCGATGCTGGCGATCCTGTTCACCACCTTTTTCGTTCTGCTGGTGTTCAACATACCGATCGCCTTTGCGCTTGGCATCGCATCGGCCCTGACGCTCTGGATTGACAGCACGCTGCCGCTCAACAGCATCGTCACGCGAGCCTTCGTGGGCGTCGATTCCTTCACGCTGCTGGCGATCCCGTTCTTCATCATCGCGGGCGAATTGATGAACGCCTGCGGAATCACCGAGCGCATCGTCGCCTTTTCGAAGTCTCTCGTCGGGCACATTCGCGGCGGCCTGGCACATGTGACCATCATGTCCAACATGTTCTTTTCGGGAATTTCCGGATCGGCAACCGCGGATGCCTCGGCCCTGGGATCTATGATGATCCCGGCCATGAAGAAGAACGGATTCGATGGCGACTATGCCGTCGCCGTCAATGCCTCGGCCAGCGCCATGGGCCCCATCATTCCGCCCAGCATCATGATGGTGATCTACGGCTCCATCGCCAATGTCTCGATTGCCCAGCTGTTCCTTGGCGGCTTCGTGCCCGGGCTGCTCGTCGCGGCGGGACTGATGGCAATGGCATATGTCATCGCGAAGAAACGCGGCTACCCGGCGCCGCCGCGATCCGAACTTCCACCCGTGTTGCCCGCCTTCCGCGATGCGCTTTGGGCGCTCGCAATGCCGGTGATCATTCTGGGCGGAATTTTCTCGGGCGTGTTCACGGCGACCGAGGCGGGCGTGGTCGCGGTGGCCTATGCGACAATCGTGGGCACCTTCATCTATCGCACGCTCACGTTCGAGCTCTTCGGAAAGCTGCTGGTGGATGCGGCCGTGACCACCGCCGCCGCGATGTTCCTGATCGCGATGGCGACCTCGTTTGCCTGGCTGCTGGCCTGGGAGGGGTTTGGCGCGGCGGTCCTGGACGTTCTCGGCGGCCTCACGACGAATCCGACACTCGCTGTTCTGCTGATCCTTGGGTTCATCCTGATCCTGGGACTGTTCATCGAGGGCATCCCGATCCTGATCATATTCACGCCTGTCGTGCTGCCCGTCATTCAAGGGCTCGGCATTGACCCGGTCTACTTCGGCGTTGTCCTGGTCATGGCAGTCGTCATCGGGTCGGTGACGCCGCCGGTGGGCATCCTGACCTACATCTGCTGCTCCATCGCGGGACTGACCATTTCGCAGGCATTCCGTGCACTGGTGCCGTTCTGCGCGGTGCTGATCGCCGTCCTCATCGCCGTCGCCGTGTTTCCGGGCCTGATCATGACCATCCCGAACCTCTTCAGTCACTAGCCTCAAGAATTGGAAGGATATTCTCCTTGGAAATCTCGCATGAAGAGCTGAAGCAGCGGACCGAGAGTCTCAGGCGCCGGATGAAGTCTGAGGGGTACGACGCGCTTGTCATCTATTCGGATGAATATCGCTCCGGTCACTCGTCCTACATCACGAACTACAGGCCGCTGAACGTCATCGAGGAATCGCCGCAGCTGGTCATCCTGATCGGAGACCGGCCCCCTGTCGTGCTCCTGGGGAGATTGAACGCCTATGCCGCGAAAGACCTCTGCTGGATCGACGACGTGCGCGGCATCCACCGCCCGTTCAAGGACTTGCCTGAGATCTTCGCCCCGATCGACGGACGCCACAGCAAGATCGGGCTGATTGGCAAGAACATCCTGCCCGTCGAGATCTACGAGCAGATCTCCGGGTCAGTGCCGCAAGCCACATTCGAATCGCGCGACGACATCATGCTTGATCTGCGCAAGATCAAGTCCGCAGCGGAAATCGCGCTGATGGAACGTGCGGCAGAGATCAATGACGAGGTGCTTCGGCAAGCGGTGAAGCAGGTCAAGGTCGGGATGACCGAAGTCCAGGTCGCCGGCGTTGCGGAGAACATCGCGCGCAAGCTGAATGCCGACATCGGCTCTGCAACGGTTGTCATGTCAGGTCCGAACACGAAGTACCCGGCCTGGCGCGCAATGGATCGCAAGATCGAGCCCGGCGACTACGTCATGCTGGACTTCAACCCGGCCATAGGAAACTACTGCAACGACGGCGGCATCACCATCCTGATGCCAGGTGCCGATCCGGAACAGGAACGTGCCCTCGTCGTCGGCCACAGAACGCTGAAAAAGGTCATCCCGACCATTCGCCCAGGCATTACCGCGCGCTCGATTTTCGACACCTTGCTGGCCGAGCTGGAGCCCGAGGGCCTGGCGGAGCATTTCACGCCTTATGCAAAGGGGATGCGCGGGGTTGGCCATGCAGTCGGGCTGGACGTGGTCGAACCGCCGAACCTGAGCTCGGACAGCGATTTCGAACTGGAGGCGGGCATGACCTTGGCGATCAAGCTCGACCTGCATGACCTGGTCGGCGGCGGATACCGGATCGAAGTCGTAGTCGCCGTCACAGAAAGCGGCGTTCGTCCGCTGAACAAGCTGGTTCTGGATGAGCCGGATGACTTTGCCGTTCAGCGCTGACCGGACGCACCACAGGTTTCCGCCCCACGGGGCGGGAATGCCCGGCGCACGTGCCGGGGCACCAACCGGAAATACCGTTCTCGAAAAGGGAGGAACACGAAGATGATCAAGAGAGACTTGCTCAAGGGCGTCGGAGCGGCGTTCGCCCTGTCAATGGCTGCACTGGTGCAGCCTGCAATGGCAGCCGACACGACCATCAGGATTGCGTCCGTCACGGGCCCGGCCCACCATCACAACGTGTCGCTGCGCTGGTTTGCCGATCGCGTGGCCGCGAGAGATGTCGGTCTGACCATCGAGGTTCTGGACGGCGCGCAGCTTGGCGGCGAACGGGACTACATCGAAGGCATGATGCTGGGCAGCATCCAGATGGCTCAAGTGTCCACAGCACCGGTCAGCGGATTCATTCCCGAGTTCGACCTGTTCAGCCTGCCGTACCTGATCCGCGACACCGACCACTTCAAGAACGTGGTCACCGGGCCAGTCGGCGCCAAGTTCAGCGAGTTGGCCGAAGGGCGTGGCCTGAAGATCCTGGCTTGGTTCGACAACGGCTACCGCAACGTGTTCAACAAGGTTCGTCCCGTCGTCACGCCAGAGGACATGGATGGCTTGAAGATCCGCGTGATGGAAAGCCCGTTGATGGTGAACACGCTGAACGCGATGGGCGGCTCGGCAACCCCGATGTCCTATAGCGAACTCTACACCGCACTCGAACAAGGTGTTCTGGACGGTGGCGAAAACGCAGCTGGCAACGTGCTGAACGACAAGTTCTACGAGGTCAGCGCTTACTTCTCGATGACGCAGCATTTCCGCCCGCCGGGGATTGTTGCCATCAGCCTGGGGACCTGGAACGGACTGTCCGCCGAACAGCAGGCCGTAATGACGGAAGAAGCCGCGGCTCTGCAGGACTATGAAATCCAGCTAACCGCAGAGGTCGGTGCGGCCGCGGTCGAAGAACTCAAGACCAAGGGCATGGAGATCAACGAAGCCGATGTCGCTGCGTTCCGTGAACGCATGGGGCCGGTCTACGAGGACTTCATCGCCAAGCAAGGCGCTGAACTTCTGGGAATGGTTCAGAATACGCCGTAGTCGGCAATCAATCTGGCGCGGGAGGGCTTCATGTCCGCCCGCGTTTTCATGGTACCGCTCGCGACCGCATGACCTCCGCGATCAGAGGCGCTCAATGGGCTTGTCGTGAACCGGGGGCATGCAGGATTCATTCGGCATCCGGCCGTCCGCCTGTTCGATTGAAGTAGGCCGCGATTGCGTGGTCGAGCTCCATGTAGAGGTTGTCCCCGTGCCGCCTTGCCCAGATCAGGGCCTGGAGCCGCAGGTCTTGGTTGGAAAAGTCAATCGTTCCGGTTCTGAGCAGGTAGATCGCAATGTCGGCATGCTTGTTCTTGATTGCCTCGATGAGGGCGTTGTTTCGGCCGGTCTTGTCAGAAATGTTCACGTTCGCGCCATGGCTGACCAGGCAGCGTGCAATGTGGGCATGACCCTTCACGGCCGTCTCGATCAGCGCGGTGCGCCCATAGTACTCGGCCTGGAGATCCACCATTGTCTTGGGATTGCGCAGCAGGCTCTCCACGATGTCGAGGTTTCCGCCGCTGGCAGCGAGCATCAGCGGCGTGCTCTTCCACCTGTTCCTGGCATTGACGTCGATGTCCGGATGTTCAAGCAGCAGCCTGGTCAGGTCCAGATGCTGGCTGTGTACGGCAATGTGAAGTGCAGTCCAGCCATCGCCGTCGGCAGCATTGACATCCGCGGTCTCAAGGGCCGCACCGGCCGCCTGGACGTCGCCGGCGATTGCCGCCTCGATCAGTTCGCCGTCATCGCTGACCTCGTGGTGTTCAACCATGGAATTCCTCACCTTTGGGGCTTATATGCATGACTGAAATCCTTCAGCCGTATACCGTTCCGCGTCCTCGTCCGGCAACCCGGCGCGATAGCCTTCAAGAACACTCGCGGACGCGCCGGGACGGCTCTTGGAGCCGATGACCCACCCGGCCACCGCCACAAGGCGATGTAGATTGTTCCGTGCCGCGTTGACATCGCGGCAACTTTGCGGACCTTGTGCGCTACATTCCCGCTGGCACTCGCAGCCCTGCGGTTCAGTTGTTGAACGCACCTGACCCTCTCCCGCGCATAGTGCGCGGGCAGAACGAAAGCGCAGCACTTTTCCTCCATGCCTTTCAATATAGTATGTAGTCCCCATCATTTTCCGCCCAATCCGCCAATGTCGTCGATGTGGCGCAGGATCTCTTTCACGCCGCTGTCGAACCTGAGCTGGCAGAACACGTAGGGCCTGCCGGCGCGCATTCGATCCGTGTCGCGCTTCATGAGGTCAAGATCCGCACCCACGTGAGGAGCCAGATCCGTCTTGTTGACGACCAGGATGTCGGAGCGCGTGATCGCAGGTCCGCCCTTGCGCGGTATTTCCTCGCCTGCCGCAACATCGATGACGTAGATCGTCAGGTCGGCAAGTTCGGGCGAAAACGTGGCCGACAGGTTGTCGCCGCCGGATTCGATCAGGACCAGGTCAAGATCGGGATGCTCGTCGCAAAGCTCGGCGATCGCGGCAAGGTTGATCGAGGCATCCTCGCGGATCGCTGTGTGCGGACAGCCGCCGGTTTCAACGCCCTTGATCCGGTCGGACGGAAGCGCCTGAACGCGCAGGAGGGCATCGGCGTCCTCCCGGGTGTAGATGTCGTTCGTCACGACAGCCATTGACAGGTCGTCGCGAAACGCCTCGCAGAGCGCTGCGGTCAGCGTGGTCTTGCCGGCCCCGACCGGGCCGCCGATGCCGATGCGAAGAGGGCCGTTCGGACTGTTCATGTACGGAATATCCTCGAGTTCTGAGATTCGTGCCGCATCGAAGCGATATCGGTCAGGAACGCTGCGGACACGAGTTTCGACAGGTCGCCGTCGCGTGTGTCCTTCGCAACCTCCGGGCAGAGCAGGGTCAGCCGCCGAAGGACGGCCTGCCCCTGTTGCTGACCGACGGCAAGCAGTCTCTGGCCTGCTGCGACGAGGTTGGACAGGAAGGCATGGAGGTAGAGTTTCTGGGTCAGGGCAAGGGGCAGGGATTCCTGCGCGGCTGCGGCACCGAGCGCCACGGGAAAGGTCAGCTCTTCCGGCACCATGTCCCATGCGGCCAAGGCCCTGCCAAAGGCCAGCCCCTGCGCTTCCGTCTCCAGCCGTCGTTCGGCCGAGGCCGAAAAGGCGCGTGCCGTCCGGTCGATTTCCGCGAGACGCTGACGCGTTCCGGCATTGAAGGCGGCAGCAAGGAGCAGGGAATCCGCCCGCCCCGCACCATGCAACAAGACGTCTTCAAGCCAGGCTTCCAAGCCGGCTCCGTCCTTCACCCATCCCATGCCCACCGCACCTTCCAGCCCGTGGCTGTAGGCGAAGGATCCGACCGGAAATGCCGGCGAGAGCCATTGCGTCAGGGTCAGGATTTGCGTGTCAGTGGGCATGAGAATGGGTGCGTCCATGACCGTAGGCGCCTCCTTCGGGAGTAAACGGTTCGGTTACCGTGGTGACTGTTGCGCCGAGTCTTTCCAGCATTTCGCGCATCACGTGATCTCGCTGGATCAAGAGCCGGTCGGCCTCGACCTGGCAAGGCGTGTGGCGGTTGCCGATGTGCCAGGCGAGCCGGATCAGATCGCCTTTCACCTGGAAGAGCTCTTCCTCGGCGGGCACGACGCCTACAACGCGACCATCGTCCAGGACGAATGCCTCGTGCTGATCCACCGAAGTCGTCTGGGAAAGATCCACGAGAAACCGCAGCCCACTCGTGGCGGTCAGCACCTTGCGACGCAGAAACCGCGCCTCATAGTCGAGAACAACGCTGTCCTCGGCATGATGCGCGTGCTTTACCTTTCGGCTGACAGGAAGGGTCATCGCTGTTTCCTCAGAACATGAAGTATCGCTGCGCCATGGGCAGGGTCTCGGCCGGCTGGCAGGTCAGCAGTTCGCCATTGGCGCGCACCTCGTAAGTCTCCGGATCCACCTCCACTTCCGGCGTGGCGCCGTTCAGGACCAGGTCCGTCTTGCCGATCCCGCGCGTATCGGTCACGGCCAGCGTGTCCTTGACCAGGCCGAGCGCGGCGCCGATCCCGGCGCTTTGCGCCGCAGCGCTGACAAAGGTCACTGAAGAAAGTTCGACGCTCCTGCCGTAGGCGCCGAACATGGGGCGCGAATGGACCGGCTGCGGCGTCGGGATCGAGGCGTTGGGATCGCCCATCTGTGCCATGGCAATGGTCCCGCCGATCAGCACCATCTCCGGCTTCACGCCGAAAAAAGCAGGATTCCACAGGACGAGGTCGGCCCGCTTTCCCTCTTCGATCGACCCGATTTCATGTGCGACCCCGTGTGCGATGGCCGGGTTGATCGTGTATTTGGCGATGTATCGGCGAACGCGGTAGTTGTCGTTGCTGCCGGTTTCTTCCGGCAAGCGCCCGCGCTGCTTCTTCATCTTGTCGGCGGTCTGCCATGTGCGGATCAGGACCTCCCCCACGCGCCCCATGGCCTGGCTGTCGGACGCGATGATCGAAAACGCGCCCATGTCGTGAAGGATGTCCTCCGCCGCGATCGTCTCGCGCCGAATGCGGCTTTCCGCGAAGGCCACGTCTTCCGGAATGGACTTGTCGAGGTGATGACAGACCATGAGCATGTCGAGATGCTCCTCCACCGTGTTGACCGTGAAGGGCCGCGTCGGGTTCGTGGAGGACGGCAAGACATGATCTTCGCCGCAGATCCTGATGATGTCCGGCGCATGCCCGCCCCCCGCACCCTCAGTGTGGAAGGCGTGGATGGTGCGGCCGTCAATGGCCTTCATGGTGTTCTCGACGAAACCGCTTTCGTTGAGCGTGTCCGTATGGATCATCACCTGAACGTCCATCGCGTCTGCCACGGACAGGCAGCAATCGATGGCTCCAGGCGTTGTTCCCCAGTCCTCGTGCAGTTTCAGGGCGCAGGCCCCGCCCTCTACCTGCTCTTCCAGAGCAGCGGGGAGCGAGGCATTGCCCTTGCCCGCAAAGGCGAGGTTCATCGGGAAGGCGTCCGCCGCCTGCAGCATCCGCCCGATATGCCAGGGCCCGGGAGTGCAGGTGGTGGCAAGCGTGCCATGCGCAGGCCCGGTGCCGCCGCCAAGCATGGTTGTCAGACCGGAGTGCAGGGCATCCTCGATCTGCTGCGGACAGATGAAGTGGATATGGCTGTCAAAGCCGCCGGCGGTGAGGATCTTGCCTTCGCCCCCAATCGCCTCGGTACCTGGCCCGACAACGATGTCGACACCCGGCTGAGTGTCGGGATTCCCCGCCTTGCCGATCCTGGCGATCCGCCCGTCCTTCAGCCCGACGTCCGCCTTGTAGATGCCGGCATGGTCGACGATCAGTGCATTGGTGATGACCGTATCCACCGCTCCTTCGGCACGCGTGACCTGTGACTGTCCCATCCCGTCGCGGATGACCTTGCCGCCACCGAACTTGATTTCTTCGCCATAGGAAGTGTGGTCGCGCTCGACCTCGATGACGAGGTCGGTGTCGGCAAGCCGGACCTTGTCCCCGGTGGTGGGGCCGAACATGGCGGCATAGTCAGAGCGCGAGATGGTCGCCGGCATGATGCGTTCCCTTCCTAATCGCTCCGAGGCGCGGGCGAGACATGGGCCAATGACGAGACGGGCATCAGAGCGCTCCCATGATCTGCTGATTGAACCCGAACACGTTCCGCGCACCACCGATGGGAATGAGCTGCACTTCCCGGCGCTGACCCGGCTCGAAGCGCACGGCGGTCCCTGCAGCAATGTCGAGGCGCATGCCCCGCGCAGCTTCGCGGTCGAATTCCAGCGCGTCGTTCGCCTCTCCGAAATGGTAGTGCGAGCCCACCTGCACCGGCCGGTCTCCGGAATTGGCGACCATCAGCGTGACCGCTTCCCGGTCGGCGTTCAGAGTGATTTCACCCGACACGGCCATCACCTCGCCGGGGATCATGTTTGCACCTTCGCGCGGTCCGGGCCTGCGGCTGCTGCCGGTGCGACGAGACCCGAGCCGACGGGCATGCTCCCGTTGACACGAGTGAGCGGCAATTCCACCTCGTTGGCCCGGGCAGGCAGCGCAAGCAAGAGAAGCGGTGGGAGAACGCGCATGAAATTCCTCCTCAGCGAATCGGGTTGTGAACGGTGACGAGCTTTGTCCCGTCAGGAAAGGTCGCCTCCACCTGAACATCGTGGATCATCTCGGCCACACCCTCCATGCATTGATCCCTGGTGACGACTTCTGCGCCGGCCTCCATCATGTCGGCGACAGAGCGGCCATCACGCGCGCCTTCGACCACCGCGTCGGCGATCAGGGCAATGGCCTCCGGATGATTCAGCTTCACGCCGCGCGCCAGCCGCTTGCGGGCAACTTCCGCTGCCATGGAGATGAGAAGCTTATCCTTCTCTCGCGGCGTCAGGTTCATGTCAGATGTTCCAGCATCGGGGGAGCCCTCCCTGGCTCAGGTGATCCAGCATCGGGACAAGACTTGAACGCATCTCGTTGCTGTCACGGGACAGAATGCGCATGACCAGCACATCCTCATGGAGCAGGCTGGCTCCAGCGTGACGGGGCAGAAGTTGGCGCAGCATTGCAAGCTGCGCCTCGGCATCGGGAGCGACATAGAGCAGCGAGGCCATGGCGCGCGCGCCGCCAGCGACGCCCGGACGATCAAGCTGCGCCTGCACATCGGCTGCGAGGCGGATGCGATCCAGATAGATCGGGGCTCCGGCGCGCCGAACTTCTATCCGATCCAGGACGTGCGCCGAAGTCAGGGTTTCTCCCATTTCAAGGCGACCGAAGACCAGCGGTTCCGCAAGCAGCAAGGCGGCACCTTCCTGCAGTTCGACTGTCAGCGATCGCTCCAGTGAACATCCGTCGAAGAGAATCGTCTCTTGCGGCAGCCAGTTCACGCGCGCGGCCTTTGCCACGTCCAGGCGCGTTTCGATTCGCCCTTTCTCTCCTGGCAAGGCTCGGTAGATCCGTTCAGCTGCCTGGGTGGAGAGCGTCAGCGTCGTCCCTGCTTCGGCACCTGCGGACAGCGAAAAATGATCACCCCCTGTGACGCCCCCGGCGCAGTTCAGGAGGACGGCCTGCAATGCAGGCCCGGCGCCCTGGGGGAAAAGGCACTTGAGCGAACCGGATTGTCGCAGTCTCCGCAATGCGGTGCCGCCATCCCTGGACTTGACAGCAAGCGAAACCTCGCCCTGCGCACGCGCCATGACCGGTGCCGCGAACTGCGGGGATATCGACTGCAACCGGGTGATGGGATCCTCCAGGGCGCGAATTCGATGCCCTTATTGGGCTGCGCCGTTCCGAATCGCCACGAAATTGCAATTTGGCAGGATCATCGACCTGCTGTCCGCCCTGTTTTTGTGCAGAGAACACACTTCTAGATGAATTTTTGGGCAACAAAGTCCGAAGCTTCGATCGCCAGCCGCTGTCAATTGCCATTTATGCTGCAATGCAGAGACAATGACTCCGTCCGTAGGGACGTCTGTCCTGAAGAGCGGGCGTGTGACGACCGGAAAGCTTGGAATTCTTATCGGCCGCCACACAGGTGCAACAAGAAGTTGCGGAGCATGGGTACGGAATCCGACGCACTTAAGCAAGCGCCCTCGTGCCGCTCCGCTGGGAGAAAACGATGAAAGCTCTGAAAGTCCTGGCAGCCACCTCGGCTGCCGCCGCTGCGTTTGGCGTCCCGGCCGTCGCTGCGGATTGCCCGATCAAGGTCGGCGTACTGCATTCACTGTCAGGAACAATGGCGATTTCCGAGACGACGCTGAAGGACACGATGCTGATGCTCGTCGAACAGCAGAACAGCGCCGGCGGCGTTCTTGGGTGCGATCTGGAGGCGGTCGTGGTCGACCCGGCCTCCGACTGGCCACTCTTTGCCGAGAAGGCACGCGAACTCCTGACGGTTCACGAGGTCGACGTGATCTTCGGGAACTGGACCTCGGTCAGTCGAAAGTCCGTCCTGCCGGTGATCGAGGAACTGAACGGTCTCCTGTTCTATCCCGTCCAGTACGAAGGCGAGGAAAGCTCGAAGAACGTGTTCTATACCGGCGCCGCACCGAACCAGCAGGCGATCCCGGCAACCGACTACTACCTGGACGAGCTTGGCGTCGAGAAATTCGCCCTTCTGGGCACCGATTACGTGTATCCGCGAACCACGAACAACATCCTCGAGTCCTACCTGGATTCGAAGGGCATTCCCGAAGAGGACATCTTCGTCAACTATACGCCGTTCGGCCATTCGGACTGGTCAAAGATCGTCGCCGACGTCGTCGCGCTGGGTGCTGACGGCAAGAAGGTGGGCGTCATCTCGACGATCAACGGCGATGCGAACATCGGCTTCTACAAGGAACTTGCCGCCGCCGGCGTTTCGGCCGACGACATCCCCGTTGTCGCCTTCTCTGTCGGCGAAGAAGAGCTTTCGGGTCTCGACACCAGCGACCTCGTCGGACACCTGGCGGCGTGGAACTATTTCATGTCCGCCGAGACGCCCGAGAACGAGGCGTTCATCGCGGCCTGGCATGGGTTCATCGGCGACGAAGACCGCGTCACCAACGACCCGATGGAAGCTCACTACATCGGCTTCAACATGTGGGTGAATTCAGTCACCGAGGCCGGGACCACCGATGTCGACGCGGTACGCGAAGCAATGTGGGGCCAGGAATTCCCCAACCTTACGGGCGGCACGGCCGTGATGGGCGTGAACCACCACCTGTCGAAGCCGGTGCTGATCGGCGAAATCCAGGCGGAAGGCCAGTTCGACATCATCACAGAGACGGAGGAAGTCCAGGGCGATGCCTGGACCGACTTCCTGACGGCATCGGCCATGCTGAAATCGGATTGGGAAGAACTGGCTTGCGGGATGTACAACACGGGGACCGCGACCTGCGTTCAGATCAAGTCAAATTACTGATCCGCAAAATCTCCGGCCGGAATTTCCGGCCGGAGACCTTCAGGCGGGGAGCCATGAAACCTCTCGTTCCTTCCGTGCTCTTGCTGCTTGCCTCGACCTTTGCGACGCTTGCCGAGACAGGCCCGATTCAGGTCGTCCTGCAGGAACACAGGGAGCTGATCGTCAAGAGTTCGCGCAAGACGATCGGGCCCGCCATCGACGCCATCGCCAGCAGCGGGCTGCCAGAAGCGCAGTCGGTTCTCCAGGCCTGGCAGGTCAAGAACATCTGGATGAGAAAGTCGGACGGGCTGTTCTTTCTTGGCGAAAAGATCGATGCCAAGACCTATCGCCTGATCGATTTCGACAGCGGCGATTCGGCGGGCGAGATTCCGAAGCGAGAACTGAAGAACATCAAGCCGAACAGCGGGATAAGGGCAATGATCGGAACGGCACTGGTGCAGTTCCAGCTCCTCGATCCTGAACCGGACCAGCGCATGGCGGCCCTTGACGCCATCGAGCGCTCACCGGGTGCGAGCCTGCTGGCCCCGCTCCGGAATTCGATGGAGGGCGAAAGCGATGCAGGAATCCGTGCCCGAAAGATGCGGATCGAACGTCTTCTGACCATCGCCCACGGGACGGGCGTCGATGAGCGCGTGGCAGCCATCGAAGAGATGTCGACCGATCTCGGCGTCGATGTGCGCGCTGCGTTGAACCCGCTGACAAGAACCGAGGTCAAGGCCTTCGCCGGAGAGATCCCGGAAGGACTGAACGTGGCGCGCCGCCTGGATCCCGGCAGCGATGGCCTTCCCCGCGAGGAGGCACATGCGCTCCTGGTCGCCACGGGCCTGGCACCGGCCATGGTCGGTCGCGAGGAGATCCGCGAAGCCCTGATCGCCAATCTGGAACAGGATTCGGTGGGAGGCGTGCAGGCAGACGAGCTTGGCACTGACCAGGCGCGGATGCGTGCATATGGCGTGCTGGCCGAAACCGGAACGGTGCCGCCGCTGGTCACCGGTGCCGAGATCGATGCCGCGCTGGATGCGCACGTCTTCGCCGCGATCTACGCCGAAGCCTCGCCCGCCATTACCGCCGCCGCAGAGGCGGCCCTCGCCCGGATCGCGAACCGGGTCGGCTTTTCCCAGAGCGTCGATCTGGCTCTCGACGCGCTCTCGCTCGCCTCGATCTACTTTCTTGCCGCAATCGGCCTTGCCATCACCTTCGGCGTGATGGGCGTCATCAACATGGCCCACGGCGAGTTCATCATGATGGGCGCCTATACTGGCTATGTCGTGCAGCAGTTCGTCCCCAATCATACCGCCTCGATCCTCATCGCTGTACCCATGGCCTTCGTCTTCACTTTCGGAGCCGGCGTGGCGATGGAACGGCTGGTGATCCGCTGGCTCTACAACCGCCCGCTCGAGACGCTTCTGGCCACTTTCGGCATCTCCATCGCCCTGCAGCAGCTCGCCAAGAACATCTTCGGGACCCAGGCGCGGCCCCTGACATCGCCGGGCTGGCTCGACGGGGCATGGGCCATCAACGACGTGATCTCGATCTCCCATATCCGGATCGCGATCTTCGTGCTGGCGCTGGCCTTCCTAGGCATCTTCCTCTTCATCATGCACCGAACGCGCCTGGGGCTGGAAACCCGCGCAGTGACGCAGAACCGGCGCATGGCCGCGGCCATGGGGATCAATCCCGACCGGGTGAACATGCTGACCTTCGGGCTGGGCTCCGGGATTGCCGGGATCGCGGGCGTGGCCATCGGGCTCTACGCCAAGGTGACCTCGGATCTGGGCGCGGATTACATCGTGCAGAGCTTCATGACCGTGGTCGTCGGCGGCGTCGGGAACATCTGGGGCACCCTTCTGGGGGCCACCGGCATCGGCTTTCTGCAGAAGGGGATTGAATGGTTCAATCCTTCGAACACGCTCGCTGCCCAGACCTACATGATCATCTTCATCATCGTCGTCTTCATCCAGCTCCGCCCGCAGGGATTGATCGCCCTCAAGGGCCGCGCGGCGGGAGACTGAGCCATGTCGCAGGGCGTTCTTGCCAGAAACCCCTCCGTGATGACGTTCCTTGCCGTTCTCGGCCTCTTCACCCTTGGCGTGACGCTGATGTCGGAGTGGGCCGGGACCGAGATCGTGTCCACCTCCCTTGTCAAGACGCTCGGCAAGACGCTCTGTCTTGCTCTGGTGGCGGTGGCGATGGACCTCGTCTGGGGCTATACCGGCATTCTCAGCCTCGGCCATTTCGCGTTCTTCGGGCTTGGCGGCTACATGATCGGCATGTGGCTGATGTACGAACGGACGCATGGCATCGTCGTATCCTCTCTCGCCGAAGCGCCGATTCCGCCGACCGAAGCAGAAGTCGTCGCAGCCATCGGCAACCAGATTTTCGGCGTCGTGGGTTCGAGCGAGTTCCCGCCGATCTGGGCGTTCGCGGACAGCCTCGCACTGCAGCTGGTCCTCGTCGTGCTGGTGCCGGGCATTCTGGCGTTCGTCTTCGGCTGGCTCGCCTTCCGCTCTCGCGTCACGGGCGTGTACCTCTCGATCCTGACGCAGGCAATGACGCTGGCGCTGGCTCTTTACCTGTTCCAGAACGACAGCGGCCTTCGCGGCAACAACGGGCTCTCCGGGCTGCAGAACCTGCCGGGGCTTGACCATGTGCCGCAGTCGAGCATCTCGATCTGGTTCTTCTGGGCTTCCGCCGGTGCGCTGGCATTGGGTTACGTGCTGTCCGCCTGGATCGTTTCGGGCAAGTTCGGCTCAGTGATCCGCGGCATCCGCGACAATGAAGCGAGAGTGCGCTTCCTGGGCTACCCGGTGGAGACCTACAAGCTCTTCGTCTTCACGGTCACGGCCATGGTCGCCGGAATCGCCGGGGCGCTCTACTATCCGCAGGCGGGCATCATCAACCCGGCCGAGATTGCGCCCATCGCCTCGATATACCTTGCGGTCTGGGTCGCCATCGGCGGGCGCGGCCGGCTCTATGGTGCGGTGATCGGCGCGTTCTTCGTCAGCCTCGTCTCTTCCTGGTTCACCGGCGGCCAGGCCCCGGATGTCAACCTGGGCCTCTACACGATCAAGTGGGTCGACTGGTGGCTGGTGCTCCTCGGCCTCAGCTTTGTCGCGGTCACGCTCCTTGCACCAAAGGGCATCGGTGGCCTGGTGGATCTCTGGACCGGACGGCTGGCGCCCGATCGCCACGGCGCGGACCTGGGTCCCGATGACGGTTCGCTGCGCGAAGCGGAGGCCGAACAGTGAGCACGCTTCTCGAGGTCTCCGGCGTCTCAGTCACCTTCGACGGCTTCAGGGCGATCAACAACCTGAGTTTCGCCATCGCTGATGCGGAACTGCGCGCCATCATCGGTCCCAACGGCGCTGGAAAGACAACCTTCATGGACATTGTCACCGGCAAGACAAGACCGGACGAAGGCCGGATCCTGTGGGGCGACGCAAACATTTCGCTGCTGGGCCTGTCCGAGGCACGGATCGCGCGCGAGGGCATCGGCCGCAAGTTCCAGAAACCCACCGTGTTCGAAGACCAGACCGTGCGGGAAAACCTGCTGATGGCGCTCCGCAATGCACGCGGGCCGCTGCAGGTCCTTTTCTACCGGCCAAGGCGAGAGGATCTTGACCGGGTGCACGAACTGTCCGGAGAAATCGGGCTTCTGGAAGCCCTGGACCGCAAGTCGGGCGAATTGAGCCATGGTCAGAAGCAGTGGCTGGAAATCGGCATGCTGCTCGCGCAAGAGCCGAGGCTCTTGCTGGTAGACGAGCCGGCCGCGGGCATGACGCCCGCAGAGCGCGAGCACACCACCGCGCTCCTGGTCGAGGCGGCGAAATCCCGTGCGGTGGTTGTAATCGAACACGACATGGAATTCGTGCGCCGCCTGGGCTGCAAGGTGACGGTCCTGCACGAAGGAGCGGTCCTGGCCGAAGGCAGTCTCGATCACGTGACGGCGAACCAGGAGGTGATCGATGTGTACCTGGGACGTTGAGCGATGCTGAAGATTGCCGATCTCACCCTGCACTACGGTCACTCGCAGATACTCAACGGAATCTCGTTCGAGGCGAAGGCCGGCGAGATCACCTGCATCATGGGTACCAACGGCGTCGGCAAGACCAGCCTGATCCGCGCAATTTCCGGGAGCCATCCACGCTCCGGCGGGTCGATGGTGCTTGATCGCGAGGAACTGGGCGTCCTGCCCGCCCACGAACTTGCGCAGATGGGCGTCGCTGTGGTGCCGCAGGGTCGCGAGATATTCCCGCTGCTGACGGTGCGGGAGAACCTCGAGACCGGATTTTCCTGCCTGCCGCGAGCGGAGCACCGGATACCGGACGAGGTGATCGAGATGTTCCCGGCCCTCTCGAGATTCCTGGACCGCAGGGGCGGCGATCTTTCCGGCGGCCAGCAACAGCAGCTGGCCATCGCCCGCGCACTGATCACCCGGCCCAGGCTGCTGATGCTGGACGAGCCGACCGAGGGCATCCAGCCCAACGTCATCCAGCAGATCGGCTACGTGATCCGCAAGCTGCGCGAACGCGGCAACATGGCGATCGTGCTGGTGGAGCAGTATTTCGATTTTGCCGTCGACCTGGCAGACCGCATCGTCGTGCTGCGTCGGGGCGAGGTCATCCATTCCGGCGCAAGGGACAGCATCCCCAGGGAGGAACTGCTGGCCATGGTGTCCGTCTAGGGGATCTACGACGTGACAAGGCCGCTCGGCCCATGAAGATCACCGCAGACGCGGTCAGTGCCGCGCCGGGCCGAACAGGGCGGCACATGCAAGGATTACGCCAGCCACCGTTCCGACCATGCCGGCAGCGCTCACCGCGTTCTCGGATCCGAACCAGGCCGGCCCGCTGCCAGCGAGCGTGAAGCCGAGCACCGCCGCGATGAGCGCAAAGGCGGCAGACCAGGCCACCTGGGCGCCGAGACGGTGCGTCATCAGGCGGGCGGCAGCCGGCGGACAGATGAACATGGCGATCACGATGATCGAGCCGACGGCGTCAAATGCCGCGACAGCCGCGAGTGCCGATGCGATCACGATGCCGAGTCCGATTGCCCGCACCGGAAGGCCCAGCGTCTTCGCAAAGCCTTCGTCGAAGGTGGAAATCGCAAGCGGACGCCAGAAGACGGCAAGACCCGCCACGACGGCAAGGGTCACCAGGCTGATCCGGAACAGTTCCGGCGGAAGGCCGGCAAGCGCCTCCGGATCCGAAAGCGACTCCCAGCCGGTTGCGTCCAGCCAGATCAGGCTCTCGAGATTGCCGAACAGGGCATGCTCGACGTCAAGATGCACGCCGGACGTGTCGGACTGCTCCAGGGCCAGCACGCCGGCCGCGAACATCGCCGTGAAGACCACGCCCATGGCCGCGCCGGGCTCGATTCGACCGAACCGGCGAATGGCCTCGATCACCACGACAGCCACGATGGCGGCAGCGGCGGAACCGAGCAGCATCGGCCAGGTGGAGATCGTGCCGGTCACCAGGAACGCAAGCACGATGCCCGGCAGGACGACGTGGCTGATCGCGTCGCCGACCAGCGCCTGCCGTCTCAGGACCAGGAAGTTGCCGGGCAGCGCGCAGGCCAGTGCCGCAAGGCTGCCGATCAGCAAGGGAGTCAGCGAAAATGCGACAAAGTCCGCGCCGTTCATTGCACGGCCTCCGGCGGGCCGATCCTGCGATCGATTTCGGCGATCTGATCTGCCGTCAGGACCTCTTCGATCTGGGTTCGGCCGTCGTAGCGGGCGGCTGCAAGCTCGAGCTCGGGCGTGGCGCGCGCTATTTCCCAGCGTTTTTCGTCCCGGAGAGCTCGTGCCGCCCGCACGGCGCCCTCTCTTGTCGGCATGCCGTCCGCCCGGGCAAGGCCTCGACCCCTGAGCAGGCGAATCGTCAACGGTTCGTAGATCGGCTGGCCTTGGGCCAGGGCAAGCAGCCCCTGCCGGATGTGGACTCCGGTTTGGAACCGGCGATGGCGGACAAGCGACGAAAGCAGGCCGCGGCGGGGCGCGAACGCCATTGAGATCGCGAACATGCAAAAGCTCACGAGGACGATCAGCGGACCGGTCGGCAGATCCGGCGCGCTGGCGGAAAGGCCGGCGCCAAGCCATGCCGCGATGCCCCCGAATGCGCCTGCAAGAAGCACGACCAGTTCGACCCGGTTTGTCCAGAAACGCGCAGTTACCGGCGGAATGATGAGAAGCGCGACGACAAGGATGAGTCCGACGACCTTCAGCCCGACGACGGTGACAGCCAGCACCAGCCCCATCATCGTCAGGTCGATCCGGTCAAGCCGCACGCCGCTGGTGGAAGCAAATCCGGGATCGAAGGACACGAGCGACATCGGGCGGCGGAAGAGAAATACGAGGGCGACGACAAGCAGGCCGCCAAGCGCGATCAGGATCGCGTCGGAAAGAAGCATGCCTGCGGTGGAGCCCAGGAGGAAACTCTCGAGACCGGCCTGCTGTCCGGTAGACATGGTCTGGATGACGGTCAGCAGGACGATGCCGAGGCTGAAATAGGCCGAAAGTACGGCGCCGATGGCGGCATCTTCGGAAAGCCGTGTGCGGGAGGAAAGCCACTGGACGGCGAACAGGCCGGACATCGCGGTGAGCGCGGAACCGGCAAGCAGCCCTGGCAGGTAACGCCCGTCATGGCCGGAAAGCGTAAGCATGATGAAGGCAAGGCCAATGCCGGGCAGCGTGGCATGCGCGATCGCGTCGCTGACGAGCGCGCGCTTGCGCAGGAACAGGAAGGTGCCGGTGACGCCCGCCGCGATTCCCAGCAGCAATGCGGCGACGGTCACGAGCGTGGCGTTGTAGCCAAGTTGAAACGTCAGCGCGTCACGCAGCATCGGTCTCAGGCAAGCTCTTTCTGCGGAACCCGCATGCCCGGCTCCAGGCGCCCGCCATAGGCGATGTCCAGCGCTTCGGGCGTGAATGCGGTCTCGACCGGACCACCGCTGATCTTCCGGACGTTCAGTACCAGCACCTCGTCGAAATACTCTTCGACCGTTGCCAGGTCGTGGTGCACCGCGATCACCGTGCCGCCTTCCGACCGAAGCGCCTTCAGCACCTTGATGATCGCCCTTTCGGTTGCCGCGTCGACACCTGCGAAAGGCTCGTCGAGAAGGTATAGCCGCGCGTCCTGCGCAAGCGCGCGCGCGAGGAACACGCGTTGCTGCTGCCCGCCCGAAAGCTGGCCGATCTGGCGCGCGGCAAAGTCCTCCATGCCGACGCGCTCCAGCGCAGCCATGACCATGCCGTCGTGATCGCGGCCGAAGCGTCCAAGAAGGCCCAGGCGCCTGTAGAGACCCTGGGCCACGACATCGACGACCCGCGCCGGGAAGTCCCAGTCGACGCTTGCACGCTGCGGGACATAGGCAACGCGGTCACGGCTCCGGGCTAGCGTCGATCCAAAGAACGTCGCCCGTCCTGCAAGCGGCTTGACAACGCCGAGCGCAGCCCTGAGCAGCGTGGACTTGCCAGCGCCGTTCGGCCCGATGATCCCGGAGATCTTGCCGGATCGGAACGTGGCGTCGACGGAAAACACCGCCGGCTTCTGGTCATAGGCAACCGTCATGCCGCGAAGGACGAGCGGGCTGTCCTGATCCTCCCGTTCGCGCGCGTCGCGCGCGGTCACGTCTTCAAGCGGTGCCTGCATGGCGTCAGCTCCCCGCGCTCAACCGTCCGGACATGCCGCGTGCAGGGACGTTTCCGCCGAGTCCGTCCGCGATGACGGTCACGTTGTGATCGATCATTCCGACATAGGTGCCTTCGTAGGTTCCGACGGCGCCCATCGCATCGGAGTAAAGCTCGCCGCCAATGCGGACATTCCAGCCCGCCGCCGCCGCTCCTTCGACCAGCGCGCGAACAAGCCGGTCCGAGACCGAGCTCTCGACGAAGACCGTCGCGATCCTGCGTTCGACGATGAGGTCGACCAGCTCGGTCATGCGGTTCAGGCCGGCTTCGCTCTCGGTCGAGATTCCCTGGATGCCAACGACCTCGAAGCCATAGGCGCGGCCGAAATAGTTGAAGGCGTCATGTGCCGTCACCAGCACCCGTGCCGCCTCAGGCACTGTCGAGAGAACCCTAGAACTGTAGGCATCCAGGCGATCGAGCTCGGCGAGAAACGCATTCGTGTTGGCGGCAAACGCGTCGGCGCCGTCCGGCTTCACCGCAGACAGGGCGTCGCGCGCGGCATCCGCAACTATACGCCAGAGTCCAGGATCCATCCAGACATGCGGATCAAAGCGGTCCGCGTAGTCGTCATGCGCGATCCTGCGTCCCGCCGGAACGGCCTCGGCAAGCGCGACGACCGGAACGCGACGAGCGAGCTCGGCAAGCACGTCCTCCATCTGGGCCTCCAGGTAAAGGCCGTTCCAGAACACGAGATCCGCCTTCGCCGTCGCGACGATGTCCGTACGGGTCTGGCGATAGGAATGCGGATCGACACCCGGGCCCATCAGGGCCTTGACCTCGACCAGGTTGCCGCCGATCCGGCGTGCCGCATCGGCGATCATGCCCGTCGTGGCCACGACCTTGAGCGGCCGGCCCGCTGCGGCGGCGGCAACGGGAGCCGGCAGGCCGGCGACGAAAGCGCCGCCGCCCAGTCCCTTCAAGAATGTCCGCCTCGTGGGCATCGAATCGCGCACCCTGGATTGAGAATAATTCGCAATTGCGACAAATTTGCGACCCGTTCGCAAAAAAGTCAAGCTCAATTTCCTTGTCTGCCTGCAATCCCCGGTCTTGACCTTCCAGTCACTGGAACCTTTATGTTGTCGAGCATGGACGGAACAGTTCAGTCAACGCAGCGATTCCGGGTCTCGGGACTCCATTGCGCTTCCTGCAAGACGCGGCTCGAGAACGCGCTGAACGCCGTTCCAGGTGTCCAGGAAGCGCGTGTCAATCTCGCGGATGCAAGCGCAACGCTCTCAACGATTGGCCACGTGACCCCGCAGAGCGTCCAGGAGGCCGCAGGGCGTTCGGGCTATGAAATGGAGATCGACTCCGGGGAATTCCCAGAGCAGGACGGGCAGGAAGAAGCCACCCTGCTCGCCCGCGACACGCTGGTTGCTGCAGCGCTGGTCCTGCCGGTCTTCCTGGTCGAAATGGGAGGCCATGTTTATCCCCCCGTGCATCATTTCGTTGCGCAGGCAATCGGTCTTCAGACGAGCTGGATCCTGCAGTTCCTGCTCGTTGGAGCCGCATTGGCAGGACCTGGCCGCCGGTTCTTCGAAAGCGGCGTCCCGACCCTGCTGCGAGGTCGCCCCGACATGAACGCGCTTGTCGCCCTGGGGACTTCGGCGGCATTCGGGTTCTCGACCGTGGCAACGTTCCTGCCTTCCCTTCTCCCAGCCGGCGCACGGGCCGTCTATTTCGAGGCCGCGGGCGTGATCATCGTGCTGATCCTCTTCGGCCGGTTGCTGGAAGCACGATCCAAGGGGAAGGCGGGATCGGCAATTCAGGCCCTGATCGGGCTGCAGCCGCGATTTGCCCGGGTCGTGACGGAGGCCGGTGACGAAGATCGCCCGATCGAACGCCTGCAGCCTGGCGACCGGATCCGCGTACGCCCCGGCGAGCGGATTCCCGTGGACGGGATCGTCGTGGAGGGCAGTTCGCTGGTCGACGAAAGCATGCTGACCGGCGAACCGATGCCGGCCGCCAAGGCTGACGGAGACGTCGTCACCGGTGCGACCGTGAACGGCGAGGGCGCACTCCTGGTCCGGGCGACGCGGGTCGGTCGCGACACCGTCCTGGCGAGCATCGTGCGGATGGTACGAGACGCGCAGGGCACGCGCCTTCCCGTGGAAGCACTGGTCGATCAGGTCACCGCGTGGTTTGTGCCCGCCGTCATTCTGGTCGCTGCCGGGACAGTCGTGGCCTGGCTTGCCTTCGCGCCGGAACTCGCACTTGTCGCCGGCGTTTCCGTCCTGATCGTCGCCTGTCCCTGCGCCATGGGACTCGCGGTGCCGACATCGATCATGGCCGGATCCGGACGTGCCGCGGAACTCGGCGTGCTGTTTCGGCAAGGCGACGCGCTGCAGCGCCTGAACCGCGTCGACACGGTCGCCTTCGACAAGACGGGCACGCTGACCGAAGGCGCGCCCCATCTGACACACGTGGAGGTCACGGACGGGTTTGAACGCTCGGAAGTGCTCAAGGCCGCGGCAGCGGTCGAGGCGCTGTCCGAACATCCCGTCGCACATGCCGTCACGAATGCTGTCGAGGAGTGGCCGGAGGTCCAGGGCTTCCAGTCGCAGTCCGGTCGTGGAGTCATGGCGACAGTAGGGCACCGGCTCGTGCGGGTCGGCTCGGCGCGGATGATGACCGAGGCAGGGATCGACATCTCCGCATTGGCGGATGCGGCCGGAGAACGCGCCCGGCAGGGCGAGACCGCATTCTTCGTCGGAATCGGCGACCGGCTGGCAGCCGTTCTGTCGGTCGCGGACCCGGTGAAGGGCACTGCCATTAACGCAGTCAGTGACCTGAACGCCAGCGGTCATCGCGTTGCCATGATCTCGGGTGACTGTCGCGACGCGGCGGAGGCGGTCGCGCAACGGCTGGAAATCGGGGAGGTCTTCGCGGACGCCATGCCGGAAGCAAAGGTTGCCGCCATCCGCGATCTCGCGCGCTCGGGCACGCTTGCCTTCGTCGGAGACGGCATCAACGATGCGCCGGCACTCGCATCGGCGGATGTTGGCATAGCCATTGGCACCGGCACCGACGTCGCCATGGAAACCGCCGACGTGGTCCTGATGTCCGGCGATCCTCAAGGCGTCGTCACGGCCATCGGCCTCAGCCGCGACACGATGCGGAACATCCGGCAGAACCTGGCTTGGGCATTCGGCTACAACAGCCTGCTGATCCCGGTCGCGGCAGGAGTGCTCTATCCTGCATTCGGCATCCTGCTGTCGCCGATGCTGGCAGCGGCGGCCATGGCGCTCTCCAGTGTCGCCGTCGTGACCAACGCGCTCAGGCTGCGCCGCTCGAAGGGCGCGCTCGCATGAACATCGGCGAAGTGGCCAAGGCGGCCGGCCTGCCGGTCAAGACGATCCGGTACTACGAGGAGATCGGCCTCGTGCGGCCGGCCCGGAGCGAAAACGGATACCGCGTGTTTGCCGAAGCCGACCTGCACAAGCTGAATTTCCTCGGGCGATCGCGTGCTCTCGGCTTCTCGATCGGGGATTGCCGGGCGCTGCTTGCGCTCTACGAGGACGAAACGCGGTCAAGCTCGGAAGTCCGCGAGATCGCCGAGCGTCATCTCGCGAACATCAAAGGCAAGATCGCCGACCTTCAGTCCCTGCGGGACACGCTGGCCCATCTGGTTGCCAGCTGCGCAGGCGATGCAAGGCCGGATTGCCCAATTCTCGACGACTTGAGCGGCGACTGACGCATGCGGCCAGCACGACATCGGCCCGCACCCGGTTCCCGGTGCGCGCGCGAACATCAAGGCAAGGCCAGGGGCGAACGTGTCCGTTCGGCATCGAAGGCGCGGGACGCCTTCGACAAGGTTGCGCGGCCTTCTTGGAATCGTTGAAAGGCAGTGCTACATCTTGAACACGCAAGCACGGAATTTTCCGGTGCGCGCAGCAAGCAAAGGAGGACAAGGTCCTGTCGCAAATCAAGGACGCGGTCCGTGGCGAGACCGCCGAGAGCGCCGGAACGGCTGTATCCGGCAAAGCCAACATCCTCACGAGCGAATCGCTGGTGGGCATTATCCTGACATCGCTGAACGACATGAAGGCCGAGGAAGTCGTGAAGATCGACCTCCGCGGCAAGAGCGAGATGGCCGACTGGATGATCATCGCCTCGGGCGGTTCGTCGCGGCAGGTGGCATCGATTTCCGAACATCTCGTGGACAGGCTGAAGCAGGATCACGGCCGCCTCTCCAGGATTGAGGGAAAGGACGCCGCCGACTGGGTGCTGATCGACGCCGGAGACGCGATCGTCCACGTCTTCAGGCCGGAAGTGCGCGAGTTCTACCAGCTCGAAAAGCTCTGGATGACGCCAAGCCGGGCCACCGCATCCGGCGCGTGAGTCCCCAAATTCAATGAAACTGCAGATCGTCGCGGTCGGCCGGCTCAGGTCCGGACCCGAGGCCGACCTGGTCCACGACTACCTCGTGCGAGCCGGAAAGACCGGAACACGGGTCGGGATCGGCCCGGTGAACGTTCGGGAAGTCGAGGCCCGGAAGGGCGGAACGGCAGAGGAATCTGGGCTGATCGAGAAGGCGACGGCCGGCACGAAGCCGCTGGTGGTGCTTGACGAGCGCGGCGCCTCGCTGGACTCACCCGGCTTGGCAGCGCGCCTCGAGGCATGGCGCGACCAGGGCTGCCGCCAGGCCACCTTCGCGATCGGCGGCGCGGGCGGCGTCGCGCCGGCGCTCCGGAACCGGGCAGACCTGGTCCTGAGTCTCGGGCCCATGGTGTGGCCGCACATGCTGGCGCGCGTCATGCTGGCCGAACAGCTCTACCGCTCGGTATCGATCCTGTCAGGCAGCCCGTATCACAGGGAGTAAGCGCGGCAACCGCATCGCGGCGCGGGCAGGACCCGGCAACGGCGCCAAGCGGAATCCTAGCCGATGATCAGGGCGGACTCGGTCCGAAAAGACGTCACGGCAGATGCGCCGGCCCAAATGCGAAATCCGGCTGCCGGACGAACCGGGCCGCTCGGCTTCTTGACCGATCCCCCGTCAGACCGACATCGTGGCCTTCACGGCGGATTTCCAGCGGGCATATTTCGCGTCGCGCGTGCCTGCGTCCATGTCGGGCTCGAACCGCCGCTCGAACGCTCGGCTGGACGCGAATGTCGCCGCGTCCGGGTAGACGCCCGCCTTCATTCCGGCAAGCCAGGCCGCTCCGAGCGCGGTCGTCTCCAGCACGTCGGGCCGGTCCACGGGCACCCCCGTCACGTCCGCGAGAAACTGCATGGTCCAGTCGCTGGCCGCCATGCCGCCGTCAACCCGAAGGACTCCGCCGGATAGCGCGGGCGAATCCGCCTGCATCGCTTCGAGAAGGTCGCGGGTCTGGAAACCGACGCTTTCAAGTGCCGCGCGCGCCAGTTCGTTGGGGCCCGAGTTGCGGACAAGGCCGAAGACCGCACCTCGGCAATCGGGCTTCCAGTAGGGCGCACCGAGACCGGTAAAGGCAGGCACGAGCGTGAGCGCTTGCTCCGGATCGGAGGCCTGGGCCATGGCTTGGGTTTCGCTTGCTTCCGAGATCAGCTTCAAGCCGTCGCGCAGCCATTGCACGACGGCGCCCGCGATGAAGATCGCGCCCTCAAGCGCGTAGGTCGGCTTGCCGTCGAGCTGATAGCCTATAGTTGTCAGCAACCTGCTTTCCGAACGCACGGGCGTGTCGCCCGTGTTCAGGAGAGCGAAGCACCCCGTCCCGTACGTGGACTTCATCATGCCGCTCTCGAAGCAGGCCTGTCCGACCGTGGCCGCCTGCTGGTCGCCCGCGACACCGAGAATCGGGATCGCACCGCCCAGGACATCCGGGGTCGTGGTGCCGAAATCCGCTGCGCAGTCACGCACCTCGGGCAGAATCCCGATCGGAATGTCCAGCAACTCGCACATGGTCGAGGACCAGCGCCCCTCGTGGATGTCAAACAGCATTGTCCGCGCCGCATTGGTGGCATCGGTCACGTGTGCGGCACCTCCGGTCAGCCGCCAGATGAGCCACGTGTCCACGGTCCCGAAAAGCAGATCGCCTGCGGCAGTGCGGTCTCTCGCGCCATCAGCCTGGTCGAGGATCCACTTGAGCTTGGTGGAGGAGAAGTAGGGGTCGAAGAGCAGCCCGGTCTTGGCCGTCACGGTTTCCTCGTGGCCAGCCTTCACCATTTCGGCACAGTAGTCGGCCGTGCGGCGATCCTGCCAGACGATGGCGTTGTGCACGGCCTTGCCGGTTGCCTTGTCCCAGACAAGCGTGGTCTCGCGCTGGTTCGTGATGCCGATTGCCGCGATGTCACTGGCCGTCGCGTCGGCGCTGTCCATCGCTTCCCGCGCGGTTTCGACAACCGATTGCCAGAGGTCTTCCGGGTCGTGCTCCACCCAGCCGCCTGCTGGAAAGTGCTGCTGAAACTCCTTCTGGGCCACGGCGGCAACCTTCAGGTCGCCGTCAAACAGGATCGTGCGACTGGACGTGGTGCCCTGATCGATGGCCATGACATAGGTCATGTGCGGCTCCTCCCATGTTCACTCGACTTTGCACGCTTGAGGGGAAATACACGAAGAGAACTGTTTGTGAAACGCGCGATCCGGGCTAACTTGGAGGAAGGGAGGACAGCTTCATGCGCACCATCCTGATCGTTCCCTGGCTGGTCTTGGCCGCAGTTGCGGCACCTGCCCAGGAACGTCGCCCAAGCCATTGCTTCGCAATTGCCGAACTGGCACCCGAAATCACCTATGTCCAAAAGGTCGCCTGGAACGCACCGATCGAGGACGAGTTCACCGTTCGGCTCCGATACGTCAATCACTCCATGTATCTGCTTCAGACCCATGGCGGCCTGAGCGCCGTCACGGACTACACCGGCTTCATCGGCGACGTCGGACTTGTTCCCGACGTGGTGACGATGAACATCGCGCATGAGAGCCACTGGACCGCCTTTCCGCATCCCGACATTCCCCACGTGCTGCAGGGCTGGTGGCAGAACGGCGCTCCTGCCGACCACTATCTCGATCTCGGCGAAATGCTTGTCCGGAACGTGACAACCGACATCCGCAACCGGTTTGGCGGCGGCGTGGCCATCGAGGACAACAATTCCATATTCATCTTTGAGGCGGCAGGGCTCTGCATCGGCCACCTGGGTCACCTGCATCACGAGCCGTCCGATGAGACCTATGCCGCGATCGGGCGCCTCGACGTGGTCATGGCGGCCGTGGACGGCGGCATGACCGTCGACCTGCCCACGATGATTCGGATCCTGAAGCGGCTGCGGAGCTCGGTCGTGCTTCCGATGCACTGGTTTTCCGGGCAATCGCTTGAGCGGTTCATCGACGGCATCAGCGACGAGTTCAGCATCGACCGCCGAACTGGAAGCGAAGTTGAAGTGTCGTTGCGCAGCCTGCCGTCGCGCCCGACCGTCGTCGTGCTCCAGCCAACCTACCTTCGCGAATCGGAATAACCCGGATTGACAGCCGCGAATCGGCCTTCTACCCGGTCAGCCATGTTGAATGCTGCCGACGATGCCTTTGCCGAAAGCCTCGACCGGGCCGGCATCAGGGTCAAGCCGGCAGACCGGTCCTATCTCGAAGAGCCTCGGTTACTGTACAACGGCACGTCCCGGCAGGTCGCTCTGCCGACAAGCACGGACGAGGTCTCCAGGGTCGTGCGGATCTGTGCCGAGGCCCGGGTGGGCATCGTGCCATATGGCGGCGGCACGGGGCTTGTGGCAGGCCAGGTCGCGACGGACGGCACTGCACCGCTTGTTCTTTCGCTTGAGAGGATGACGGCGATCCGCGAGATCTTCCCGGCGGAAGACACGATTGTCGCCGAGGCGGGCGCAACCATTGGCGACATCCAGGCCGCAGCCGAGGAGACCGGCCGTCTATTTCCGCTAAGCTATTCCAGCCAGGGCACCGCTCAGCTGGGAGGCGCATTGTCGGTCAACTCCGGTGGCCTGAACGTGCTCCGCTACGGGATGGCACGAGATCTCTGTCTCGGAATCGAGGCCGTGCTTCCGGACGGGAACGTGCTGCACGCGCTGAAGCGGCTCCGCAAGGACAACACCGGCTATGACCTGCGACACCTGCTGATCGGATCCGAGGGAACTCTGGGCGTGATCACTGCGGCCGCCCTCAGGCTCCTGCCCCGACCAGCCGAGACTGCGACCGCTTTCCTGGCCGTCACCTCGCCGCGGGCCGCCTTGTCGCTCCTGGCGATTTGCCGGGAGCAGGCGGGCGAGCTGATTTCGGCGTTCGAGTTGATCTCTGCCGAAGCATTGGCGTTCCTTGCCGAGACGCAACCCGACCTGCGTCAACCGTTTGACGTGGCCCCGGCATGGGCGGTCCTGACCGAACTCGGCATGGGTCCCGGCAGCGATCCAGAAGGACATCTGGGCACGATCTTCGAGCACGCTTCGGAGGCTGGCCTGGTGCTGGATGGCCGGGTCGCGCAGGGCGAGCGGCAGCGGGCTGACTTCTGGGCGCTCCGCGAGTCAATTCCGCTTGCGAACAGGGGGATCGGCGCCATCGCATCGCATGACCTTTCGCTGCCCCTGTCCGAGATTCCGGGATTCATCGAGGAGTGCGGCGCAAGGGTCCGGAAAATGCTGTCTTGCCGAATCAGCGCGTTCGGACACCTCGGAGACGGAAACCTTCACTACAACGTCTTTCCGCCCGAGGGAGAGACGCGCGACGCCTACCTGGACAAGGCCTCGGACGTGACCCGGCTGGTTCACGACATGGTTGTCGCCTGCGGCGGCAGCTTCAGTGCGGAACATGGAGTCGGGCGCGCCAAGGCCGGGGAGCTGGAACGCTATGCCGATCCGGCAAAGCTGGCGGCAATGCGCTCGATCAAGGCAGCGCTTGATCCCCATGGAATCATGAATCCGGGGGCCGTGATCACCTGACCGTTGCATCACGGCGACGCACCCGAGCCAATCGATTCGGACTTCTTCGAGGGAGACCCCGCTCAAGCTGTCAGCGACCCCGTCCGTGCAGCCCGCATGCCCCCGCTCCGCGGTGCCGTTCGGGAGGCCATGTGCACGGCCAAAAGCGCCATGGCGATCCATGCTGACACTGTGTCAGCCGCAGCACGGCCGATCGGAACGGACTGCCGCTTCCGTGCACGAAACCGCGCTCGGTACGTGGCATTACAACGGCACCGAGGTTCAGCACACCCCCTGCGACAAGACGGTCATCGCCCTGATACACGCTTGGAACATGCAGGACGTCCTGCGGGACGGACAGGACGGCATCGCGTTTGCATGAGGCCGCCGCAATGCGAAGCAGACTTCTTAAACCGAGGATCTCGTGCCCTTGCTCAATGCACTCCTCGGCGCTCTCCCTCGCACTTGAAGCTCCGGGCCATCGGCCGAAGTGAACGTGCCTACCTCACCACGCCGGCGGACCCGGGACGGCATCTTGCGGGTCGGTTTCGAAAACAGCTTGACGACCGTTAACGGAACGCAACACAAGGGCGATGCCACTTCGGGTGCGACGCTGATTGACTGACGAGAGGAATGTCGGATGAGCCACGTATTCCCCCGCAACTGCCATTCCACTTACCCCACCGCAATTGGCGGCGAGGGTTGTTACCTGATCGACAAGAGCGGCAAGCGATATTTCGACGGATCCTGCGGGGTGGCCGTTTCCTGCCTTGGCCATTCTCACGAAAAGGTCAAACAGGCGATCAAGGATCAGATCGACCGAATGGCCTTTGCCCATACCAGCTTCTTTACCTCGGATCCTGCCGAGCAGCTGGCTGACTTGTTGATCGCTCATGCGCCGGGAAATCTCGACAGGGTCTATTTCGTCTCCAGCGGCTCCGAAACCATCGAAACGGCTCTCAAGCTGGCCCGACAGTACCACCTCGAGCGCGGCGAACCACAGCGTCGCCATCTGGTCGCACGCCGACAGAGCTATCACGGCAACACGCTTGGCGCTCTGGCTGCCGGCGGCAATCAATGGCGCCGCGCCCAGTTCGAACCGATGCTGATCGAGGTCAGTCACATTTCGCCATGCTACGAGTATGCCGAAAGGCCCGCGAACGAGAGCGCCCATGATTACGGCCAGAGGGTCGCGAACGAGCTGGAGGCGGAGATTCTGCGCCTAGGCCCGGACAGCGTGATGGCATTCATCGCGGAACCGGTCGTCGGCGCCACGCTCGGCGCCGTGCCCCCGGTCGAGGGATATTTCAAGCGCATCCGCGAGATATGCGACAAGTATGGCGTGCTCCTGATCCTCGACGAAGTGATGTGCGGCATGGGACGGACCGGGCATCTGTTCGCGTGTACGGAGGAGGGGGTCGCGCCCGATATCCTGACAATCGCCAAGGGTTTGGGTGCAGGCTACCAGCCGGTCGGGGCGATGCTGTGCAGCGGACAGGTGTACGATGCCATTGCCCAGGGTTCCGGCTTTTTTCAGCACGGGCATACCTATATCGGGCACTCCGCCGCCTGCGCGGCGGGACTGGCCGTGGTCAGCACAATCCTGGAAGACGACCTCGTGTCGCGGGCACGCGACATGGGCACGAAACTGGACACTGCGCTGCGCAGCGAGCTGGGACAGCATGGTCACGTGGGCGACATTCGCGGGCGGGGCCTGTTCCGGGGGCTGGAATTCGTGGAAGATCACGAAACAAGGCAGCCCTTCGACCCTGCAAAGGGCCTCGCGAAGAAACTGAAGGCGGCGGCTTTCGCAGAGGGCCTGATCTGCTACCCGATGTCGGGCACTCGTGACGGCCGAAACGGCGATCACGTCCTGCTGGCCCCGCCCTTCATCCTGGAAGACGAACACGTGTCCGAAATCACCGAGAAGCTTTCCCGGGCTGTCCGCGCAGTGACTTGACCACGCCAGCCTGGAGTGCATCATGCACGATGCGGCCGTTGAATTGCGCACGGCAGGTCTTGGATGCGTTGCACGGAGCGGACGGGTTGCCCCTCGCATGATTCGCAACTGCCGGCGAATGCCAGATTCTCGGAGTGCCGTGCGGCATCCCGAGGTTTGCACCAAGGAAGGTTGCAACGCGGCCGTTCATCGGACCAGGACAGCTCTGAACAGGTCGCACAAACCAAGCCGCAGTGCAGCATTCGGCAACGCGGGAGCCCCATCCGAACCTTGACGGCAAGGCCCGATGCGAGCCCGTAGCGTGTTGGATACCGCAGTATGAGCCAAGACGGGCAACTCGACACTTGAGAATTTCCGCCACACCTGCCAAGATTGCGCAAAACAGGATCCCTGCGTCCAATGCAGGATCAGAGAGGCAGAAAAATGAACGAGCAGGCAGCCATTGCCCAAAAGGACGTGCGTACGCACGTTCTTGATGATCCCGGCGTGATACTGAAAGACCCCGACGTCATGCGAGCGCTCGTCGCCGCAAGCGAGCACTCGAGTGGCGAAAACGTCGTTGACATCAGGGGCATCGCGATGAGTCGACTGGAGGAGCGCCTGCAGTCCCTCGAGAACATGCATCGTTCCGTCCTGGCGGCCGCCTACGAGAACATCGCCGGAATGCACCAAGTGCATGGTGCCGTCACCAAGCTGCTTGAGCCCCTGACGTTCGAGGACTTGCTCAGTTGCCTTGATGCGGAAATCACCGACATTCTGCGCGTCGGACGGATTCGACTGGTCCTGGAGAGCGGCGGTGCGGGCATGGCCGGTCTCGCCCGCATCCGGCACAGCGCGCTGAGAAACACGGAATCCGGCTTCATCGAGGACTATCTCGGGAAGGGAAAGCCCGCACGTCGCGTGACGCTGCGCCGCTTCAGCGGTGACCCGCAGGCGATATACGGACCAAATGCAAACTGGGTCCGCTCCGAAGCCTGCATCGTGCTCGATTTCGGCAAGGCCCGGCCGCGTGGCATGATGGCGCTTGCCTCGGAGGAACCGCTCCAGTTCTCGTCAAACCAGGGCACTGACCTCCTCGAATTCCTGGGCAGTGTCACTGAGCGCGCCATACGCCGCTGGCTCAGGTGATCCAGCCGGGCCTGAGAGACGCGCTTGAGAGATGGCTGGCCGAACTCGCTTCGGTGGCAGGCCGCTCTGAGAAGACCGTCGCCGCCTATCGCCTGGACCTGCACGGATTTCTCGAGTTCCTCCAAGGCTATGAAGGCGAGGCCCTGGGTACCAGCGCAATTTCCCGGCTCGACACGCGCACGATGCGAGCGTGGATGGCGCATGAACGGGGGCGCGGCCTGAGCGCCCGGTCGCTGGCTCGGGCCCTGTCCGCCGTGAAGAGCTTCGTGGCCTGGATGGCCGAAAGGGAGGGTTTCGATCCGACAGGCGTTCTCATGAGGCGGGCGCCGCGCTTCAAGGCCAAGCTCCCGCGACCGCTTGAGGAAGACAGCGCACGAACCTTTCTTGACGCCGTCGAGCAGCATGCCAGGACCCCATGGGTCGCTCTCAGGGACCAGGCAGTCGTGTTGCTCCTCTACGGTTGCGGGCTTCGGATCTCGGAAGCGCTCGGATTGCGGGGCCGGGACCTGCCGCTTGGCGAAACCATGCGCATCCGGGGCAAGGGCCGGAAGGATCGTCTGGTTCCGGTTGTCCCGGTCGCGCGGCAAGCCATGGACGCCTACGTTGACGCTTGCCCGTTCGAGATCGAGGGGACCGAACCTGTCTTCCGCGGGATTCGCGGCGGTGCCCTCAACCCGCGCCAGGTTCAGAAACTGATGGCAACGGTTCGCGCCCAGCTTGGCCTTCCGTCAAGCGCAACTCCGCATGCCATGCGGCACAGCTTTGCGACACATCTTCTGAACGCGGGCGGCGACCTTCGCACGATTCAGGACCTTCTTGGACACGCCTCGCTTTCGACCACGCAGGCCTATACCGCGGTCGACACGTCACGGCTTATGGAAGTCTATGAAGCGGCCCATCCAAGAGCGGTCTGAGAACGAAGCCAATCCTTACATCTTGCTGATTTTTATATGCTTTTCGTCCAATTCGCGAGCACAAGCGGCACGCGGGCGAGCTCATCATGGAAACCGAACGCCCTGAGTTGCCCAATGCCAAGGCTGACTCTCGGGAGCCAAGGGTCATCTGGATGGGCGTCGCAAATTTCCGCCTCGATGCGCCCGGCTCAAAAAGTCGTCGGCTTGCACGCAGTCGCTGGATCAGCCAGCCGATCTGGAATCAACGCCCGTGGTTGCATTGCGGTTGCTGGCCATGTTCAGGCACATCGTGAACGCGTTCTTTGCGGGCACCGAGTTCGCCTTCGCCTGACCCGCAATGTCAAACGCCGTGCCATGGGCTGGTGTCGTCATCGGGACTGGCAGGCCCGCGAGAACGGATACGCCGCGATCAAACCCGAGCAGCTTGATCGCGATCTGGCCTTGGTCATGGTACATCGTAACGACAGCATCGTACTCGCCGTCACGCACCTTGAGCCACAGCGTGTCCGCAGGCAGAGGCCCAACGCAGTTGATCTGCTTGCGCCGTGCTTGCTCGACCGCAGGACGGATCACTCGGATCTCCTCGTCGCCCATCAAGCCGCCATCTCCGGCGTGCGGGTTGTAGGCGGCTACAACGATGCGCGGTCGGTCATGGCCCGCCATCTTCAGGGTTCTGTCCGTGAGCCCAATGCTTTCTTCGATCCTCTCTGTCGTCAAGAGATCGGGCACGTCTTTCATCGCGACATGGCTCGTGACCCGGCCGTTCCACATGCCATTGGCCACGTTGAACTCGCTCGCCGGTGTTTTCAGATCGAAAAATGAGCGGGCAAAGCCAAGCTCGTCGGCAAACTCGTTGCCCCCCAGATGCATGGACTCCTTGTTGAAAGGCATGAACACGATGCCGTCGACCTGTCCTGCCTGCGACAGTTCAAATGCCCGGCGCAGGCCCTCAATCGAGGATTGCCCGCCCGCGACCGAAACTCGGGCCACCGGAACATCCCCGATGCCGTCGATCGGCAGGTCGAGATGCAGGACCTGACCATCGAAAGGATCAATCTGGGCATCAAGCGCTGCGTGCCGCACGTCGATCCTGGATCCCATCTGGTCCTCGCCTCGCGCAAACACCTCGGGTGCGCCGATGACCACGAGGTTCGCGCAATTGCGCACCTCGTCTTCGCTCAAGAGCTTGTGCAGGAGTTCCGGGCCGATGCCGCCGGGGTCACCTTGGACCAGGGCAATGGTCTTCAGGGTCACGTCTCCTTCTCCGCAGCCAGGTTCTCTTGTGCAGCGGCGATATTGGCAATGGTGACTTCCAGGTGCCGCCGCATTTGTCTGGCGCAAGCCGGCCCGTCACGGGCTTGCAGCGCGGCCAGGATGTCCTCGTGCTGACCCAGTGTACGGTCACGCGCCATCCGGTTCTTGGAAGAGATGAAGCGGGCCCGCCAAAGGCGCGCATTGTACGTCCTGTGGGACTCCAGCAGCGGTGCGTTTCGTGCCGCACGGACGATGGTCAGGTGAAAGTCCATGTCCCAGCGAAAAAACTGCAGCGGCTCCGTGCTTTCGTCAGCGAGGCGCATGCGTTCTTCCAGGTCAGCGGCCTCGGCGATCTCCGCGTCGGTGGCGTGCTTGCAAGCCAGTTCGCCAGCCAGCGCCTCAAGCGCACCCAGAACAACGAGGTTCTGAGCAAGCTCTTCAAGCGAAGGGTCGGCCACGCGAGGGCGGCGCGTTGGTCCATAGACGATCAACCCTTCGTTCTCGAGAATGCGGAGCGCCTCTTTCAATGGGGTCCGGCTTATGCGGAGCGCGTCTGCAAGTTCGCGCTCCGGCACGGCAACGCCCGGCGGCAATTTGCCGAGCAGAATGAACTCCCGCAACGTATCGGCGGCGCGGTCAGCCAAGGACCTTCGAGGACCGATGCCCCCGATTTCCCGCAATTCTTCTGCCCAGGCGGTATCTCCCACGTCAGAGTCCCCACCTGAGCGCGACAGGATCAAGGGGGCGCAGCAACTCAATGAGCTGTTCGCGAGCCCAGTCCGGCAGGGCCGGGATCGGATGGCGGCTGAAGGCAGACTTGATGACGCCCCCGGCTTTCATCGTCTCCTTTGCGGCGCGGAATCCGCACTGGCGGTTTTCGTGGTTGATGGCTGGCAGAACGCGCGCATATGCCGCCAGCGCCTTTTCTCGGTCCCCGGCCAGATGGTGGCTCACGACGGGCTTGATCTGATCGGTGATCGTGGCGGACGTCATCGTGCCCGTAGCCCCGGCGTCGAGGTCGGCCATCAGGGTAATTCCTTCTTCGCCGTCAAAGGGTCCGTCGATGTGATCGCGCACCTCGGCCAGCAGCGCGCGCAACTTTGCCGCCGTGCCGACGCTCTCGATCTTCAGGAGCTTCAGCATCTCGATCTCGCGCGCCATTCTCGCCAGCAGAGGCACCGTCAATTCGACACCTGACAGGGGCGCGTCCTGCAGCATGATCGGAATGCCGACTTCGCCAACCCGCGCGAACTGCTCGAAGGTCTGGTCCGCGGTGCCTTTCAGTGTGGCGCCATGGTACGGCGCCATCATCATCACGACATCGGCGCCCATCTCCTTGGCTTGGCGTGCGCGCGCCACCGCGATGTCGGTGGCATAGTGGCTGATCGTGACAATCACCGGGACACGACCTGCCACATGGTCCAGGGACATCCTGGTCAGATCAAGGCGCTCCTGGTCGCTGAGCAGGAACTGCTCGGAATAATTTGCCAGGATGCAGACGCCGTCAGAACCCTGGTCGATCATGCAGTCAAGCACGCGGGCGGAACCCTCGATGTCAAGCGTGCCGTCGTCGTGGAAGGCAGTCGGCGCGACAGGCCAGATGCCGGAATAGGGCTTCATGGCGCAATGTAGCTGGTCTTGACGGCAGTATAGAATTCACGGGCGTAAGATCCTTGCTCGCGCGGCCCGTAGCTTGATCCCTTCCGGCCACCAAACGGCACGTGATAATCAACGCCCGCCGTTGGCAGGTTGACCATCACCATGCCCGATTGGGCATGACGGCGAAAGTGGCTCGCGTGTTTCAGCGAAGTGGTGCAGATGCCTGAGGACAGACCGAACTCGGTGTCGTTGGCCGTTGCAAGTGCCTCGTCATAATCCGCCACCTTGATCACGCTGGTGCAGGGACCAAAGATCTCCTCACGGCTGCTGCGCATCTCGTTGGTCGCGTTCGCGAACACGGCAGGACGCTGGAAGAAGCCCGGACCATCGGCGCGCTCCCCGCCGGAGACCTCGCAGCCCTCTTCCTTTGCAAGGGCCACGTACCTGAGATTCTGATCGAGCTGTGACTGGTCGACCACCGGGCCGATCTGGGTGTCCGGGTCAAGCGCGTCACCCACTTTCAGCTCTGCGGCGGCGGCCGTCAGCTTCTCGACAAAGGCGTCGTGAATGCCGGCAGTCACGATCAGCCGGGAAGAGGCAGTGCAGCGCTGTCCGGTGGAGAAGAACGCCCCATTGGCGGAGACGCTCACGGCAACGTCCAGATCGGCGTCATCCAGCACCACCATCGGATTCTTGCCGCCCATCTCCATTTGGACCTTCTTGCCGGTCGTGGCGCAACCCACGGAGATGCCCCGGCCCACCGGCACGGACCCGGTGAAGCTGATTGCGTCGATGCCAGGGTGTTCGACCATGCGTGCGCCCACTTTCGAGCCGCGGCCCATCACGAGATTGAATACGCCGTCGGGGCAGCCCGCCCCCTCCATGGATTTGGCAATCTCCCAGGCACAGCCTGGAGTCAGATCCGCAGGCTTGAGGATCACGGTGTTGCCATACGCCAGGGCGGGCGCAATTTTCCAGGCCGGGATCGCAATGGGAAAGTTCCAGGGCGTAATGAGGCCGATGACGCCGACCGGCTCGCGCTCGATCATGACCTCGACATCCGGACGGACGGAGGCAATGGCCTCACCGCCCAGTCGAAGTGCCTCGCCGGCGAAGTACTTGAAGATCTGCGCCGCGCGGGTGGCCTCGCCGATGCCCTCGGCCAAGGTCTTGCCCTCTTCACGGCTCAAGAGGCGCCCGAGGTCCTCGCGCCGCGCCATAAGGTCTGCACCGACCTTGTCAAGCAAGTCATGGCGCACCTGAGGCGATGCGAAAGCCCAGCCCGGCAATGCAGCCCGGGCCGCTTCGACTGCGGCATCGACCGACGCAGCATCGCCACGTGCGTATTCGCCGATCACATCATCCGTGTTCGATGGATTCACGTTTTGTGCAGCTTCGGTGCCACCGACCCAAGCCCCGCCGATTAGGTTATCTTGAACGTTCATGTCTACTCCATGATCTCAAAGTTGCGGATGTGTTCGTGCGTAATCTCGATGCCGAGACCCGGCAGATCATCATCCAGTTGCAAAAAGCCGTCAACGGCATCCGGGTCACCCTTGAATATGTAGTAGAAAAGCTCGTTGCCGACCTCCACATCGAAGACCGGGAAATACTCGCTGATCGGACAGTTCACGTTGGCCATCGTCAGGTGAAAATTGTGCATCTGACCGGCATGCGGGATCACCGGAACCTGGAACGCCTCGGCAACCGCGTTGATCTTCTGGGCAGCGGTAATTCCGCCGACCCGGTTAGTGTCGTATTGCAAAACGCTGACCGCGCCTCTGCGCAGGAGATCCGCGCAGCCGATCAGGCCGAACTCATGCTCGCCGCCCGAGATCGGGATCGGGCCCATGTTGAGTTTCGCATATCCATCGACGTCTTCTGCAATCACTGGCTCTTCCAGCCAGCGCGGCTCGTATTTCTCGAGCTTGGGCAGCATCCGGCGCGTGTAGTCGAGATTCCAGCCCATGTAGGCCTCGAGCATGAGATCGCGGTCATAGCCGATGACCTCGCGCACCGCCTCAACCCGCTTGAGATTCTCGCGCATGCCCGCCATGCCGTCCTTTGGGCCATAGCCAAATCGGGACTTGAATGCCTGATAGCCGTTCTTCATCGCCACCTCGGCCTCGGCCTGCATCGCCTCGATCGGACCGGCATAGAGCTTGGAGTAATAGACCGGAATCCTCTCCTTGGTACGCCCGCCGAGGAGCTTGAACACAGGCTTGCCCGCGAGCTTGCCCATCAGGTCCCAGATCGCGATATCGATGGCGCTGATGGCAGTCATGCCAATGCCCTTTCGCCCCCAGGCATGGCTGCGACGATACATCATTTCCCAGACATGGGCGTAGTCGAACGGGTCCTCGCCGATCACCATCGGCGCATACCAATCATCGATCGCCTTCTTCACGACCGTGGGCGCCAACGCTGCGTTGCCGATGCCGATTGTGCCATCATCGGTCTCGACTTCGCAGGTCAGCCACTGGTGGAAGCGAAAGGACGACATCGCATCGCCGCTGTCCCGCAGCGCGTCCGAGGCGTTGGTGCAGAAATTGCCGGTCGGCGGCACGGTCGGGCCGGTCCAGTTCCAGACGCGCGTGCGGACAGACTTGATCTTGCTCATGTCACTCTCCGGTCGATTCAAGCGGTGCGCGGCGTTTCACCAAGCGTCCCCAGATCGCGGGACCGAACAACGCCAGCGCTGTCAGCACGAGGAACAGCAAGGTCAGCGGACGGGTCAACATCAGCCACCACTTTTCGTCCAGCATCACCATGGATTGGCCCAATCGCTGCTCGAGCATCCCGCCCAGGATCAAGCCGATGGCCAAGGGCACAACGGAAAAGCCGTAGCGGCGCATGAAATAGCCAATGACCCCGGAAACCAATGCGACCCACACGTCGAACATCGACTGGTCCAGGGCATAGGCACCGACGATGGAAAACACGAAGACCACCGGCCACAGCACCTCGACCGGGATCAGGGTCACGCGGGCAAAGATCTTGGCACCCCGCAGGCCGACGAAAAAGAACAGCAGGTTCACCAGCATCATCGACCAGAAGATCGCGTAGGCGAAATCAGCCTGTTCGGTGAACATGTTGGGCCCGGGCTGAAGCCCGTGCACCATCAGCCCGGCCAGGATCACCGCCGCCGTGGCCGATCCGGGAATGCCCAGCGCCAGCGTGGGCACCATCGCGCCGCCGGTAGCCGCATTGTTGGCCGCCTCGGAGCCGGCCACGCCTTCGATTGCGCCCTTGCCGAACAACTTCGGGTTGCGGGACCAGCGCTTTGCCTCGTTGTACCCGATCATCGAGGCCACTGTCGCGCCTTCAGCGGGCAGGATGCCGATGAACGTGCCAATGCCCGAGGACCTCAGGATCGCTCGCCAGCTGTCCCTGTAGTCCCTGGCACTGGGCAGTTCGACCGACTTCATGCGGATCACCTCGCGCCTGAGGTGAAGTTTCTCGGACTGCACCAGCAGTTCGGAGATGCCGAACACGCCGATCATGACGGGAACAAAGCCGATGCCTTCATACAGGTGATAGGATCCGAAGGTGAACCGTTCGACCGTGGTCAGGTTGTCCACGCCTATCGTTGCGATCAAGATGCCGAACACGCCCGCGATCAGGTTCTTGATGGCCGAACCGTCGCCGATCGAGGCCAGCATGGACAAGCCGAAAAGGGTCAGCGCGAAATACTCGGGTGGCGAGAAGTGATAGGCTGCACGCGCCAGCAACGGTGCGGCCAGCATCAGGCAGATCACGCTGAATATGCCGCCAAAGGTCGAGGCCACAACGGCCATGCCCAGGGCGCGCCCGGCTTGGCCCTGCTGAGCCAGCGGATAGCCGTCCAGGCATGTGGTGGCGCTGGCCGCAGTGCCCGGCGTGTTGATCAAGATCGCCGTGATGGCGCCGGCGAATGTTGCCGAGCAATAGATCGCCGTCATCGTGGCAATGGCAGGCACCGGCTCCATGGTCAGCGTGAACGGCAGCAGCAACGCCGCCCCGGTCGTCGCGTTCAGCCCCGGCAGCGCGCCGATGATCACGCCGCCGATGGTCGCGCAAAAGATCAGCACCAGCAAATGGATGTCGAACAGGGACACCAGTCCGTGGACAAACGCATCCATGGTCTCAACCGTACCAAAGACTGATCAGCAACCCGCGCGGGAAGCGGATTTCGAAAACCTGGTCGAACGTGAAAAAGATCGCCGCGGGAACCAGCAGCCCGACAAGAACCAGGACCGGCACCCTCCGCTCGCCCCAGAACATCGCCAGCACCGTGGCGAACACCCCAAGGGCCAGAAAGAAGTCAATGCTCGTCAGCGCCGCGAAACCGGCAAACAGCGCGATCGTGCCGAGTGTGCTGCCCATGAGCCTGTCGCGGACGCGGACCGGATCCTTCCAGACCATCAGAAGCGTCAGAAAGACTAGCAGCAATACCAGGAGTTGCGGAAAGTCAGAAGGCTGGATGCCGCGCTTCAGGATCGGCGGCATCTTCTTGAACGTCGTGCTCAACCAGTATGTCGCCCCGCAAAAGGCCAGGATCAGGACCGGGATCAGCCAGCGTTCGCACTGGCCCAGCAGCTTGGGTTTGTCCGTCGGCGGCGTCATGGAATGTCACCTTGCAGGCAATGCGGCAGACCCGAAGGCGGGCAAGAGGGAAGACGACATGCGATGCGGCGTGGAAAGGTGCCGCACCGCATGTCAAGCGGGTCTATTCGATGAAGCCCAGCTCTTTCAGCGCAGCAGCCATCTCGTTCACCGTGGTCTGGATCTGCGGACCCCACACGTCCGATCCCGCAACAGAGGTGCTGTCCAGGCCGACCGACGTCAGGAAGCCCTGGTAGACCGTGTGGTTCATGGCCTTGAGCAGCGCGGCTTCGATCTTCTCCGCAATTTCCGGCGGCGTGTCGGCATGCACGGCAAAGCCGCGAACGGTCGAGAAGCTGACCGGAATGCCCAGTTCCTTGGCGGTTGGAACGTCGCCGATCTTGGCCATCCGCTCGTCTGCCAGAACGACGGTCGGGCAGATCTCGCCTGCCTCGATTTGCGCGCCGGCTTCGGCCAGGTTCAGGACACCCGCGTCCACTGCGCCCGCAACCAGCTGAGTGGCAAGCTCCGCGCCACCGTCAAAGGGCAGCATCTTGGGTGTCATCATCCCGCCCTTCAGCGTGAACATGAAGGCGGACACATCGTCGATATTGCCCAGATGCGTCACGCCGTAGGTGATCGGGGCCTCCTTTTGCTTGGCCACGAAATCCTCGGCGCTCTCGTACGCGCCGCATTTGGTCATCAGGATTTGCGGATCATCCGTGCCGCGCGCAATCGGGCGCAGTTCGTCGATCATCATGCCGCCCTGGCCCTTGGCCATCACGGCCGCATGGCCGACCGTGAAGGTCAGGATGGTGTACCCGTCCGCCGGAACGGTCTTGTAGTATTCCAGCGCCGCGGCCCCGCCGCCGCCCCTCTTGTTGACGACCACCATGTCCTGGCCCAGCTCGCGACGCGCGCGCAGCATCATCATGCGCGTTGTCACGTCCGTGCCGCCGCCGTTGCCAGCGTGAGTGACAACTTCAATTGTCTTGCTTGGATACTCGTCCGCACTTGCAACGCTTCCAGCGAACATTGCCGCCGATGCGAGAATCGCGGCAGCGCCCAGCTTTGCTCCGAAAGAAATCTTCATAGTGTGCTCCCTAGGATCGTTTCAAGGATCAGTCACTGATCCATTCGCATTTTGTATGCCAAATGCCAATTGTGAGTCAACTCCGGCTTTCGGAGGAGGCGTCCAGCATGTTCAAGACCGGATGGTGCCGAAATCCGGCCCCTTGCAAGCATCCGAGGCCGCACTCCTGCGCCGCGATGCCAGTTCCGACGTCGGTCTCTCCGGACTCGGGGCCAATGATCGGCCGTTCTGGCACTCGCGTTCGTCTCTGCCGCCCGATGAGGAAGGCTGGGCCGCTGCGCAATGGACGCGTTTGCGAATTTGAACGTTCATCCGCCGTGTCCAACAGCGTCGACCTGTTGCTTCCGGAGCACTCGGGGAGCCTTGGTGACGATTTCACCACGAATGTACGGATGAGAGACCAGTATATTTCAAATGCACTGCCTCGACCAAGGCGTCTCGCAGTCGAAACCTGTGCCCATCAGCCCGCAGACCGCCAATTTGCTCACCTCTCGATCAACTCGCGCGAATCGAGGCTGTCCGATGTCAGTTCGGCTGGTTCCCGTCTCCCGGCTTCGACGAATTCTTGCCTGGGCGTCAAGCGCGCGTGATCTTCAGCTTCGTCTTCAATTCCGTACGGCAGAAGGCATGCAGGAAGCAGGTCTGCTCGGACATGTCCAGCATCTCCTGCGCCACTTCGTCGGGCTCGGACGTTTCCAGGTAGACATGGGTCTCAATCGGATCGGCCTCGCCGGCCTTTCCTGTTCCGCCAGAGGCGCCTCCAAGGCTGAAATGCGTGTCCTGAACGATGCGATAATCCGGCAAGTCCAGTTTCAGCATCGACGCAAAGCGCCCGAACTGGGTCATGAAACAAAACCCGATGCCGGCGCTGATCAGCGCGTTGGCCTCCGGTGCGCGACCGTCTTCGGAACTGAGGAACCGGAACGAAGTGCCCCAAGGCGAGTACTGCATCTGCTGGATGTCCTTGATCCCATCCTCTCGCAGAGTTGCGATGGCTCCAATGTTCAGCCGGCGGTTCTGTTCATCCGCAAGACTGCCCGAGGCAGCGGTGGTGCCCTTTGCCACCTCCTTCTTGGGAGTGGGGCCAACGGCACTGACAAGCTCCGGCTGAACTTCCGCCGGTCTGGACGTCGCGAAATGGTCGCCCGGATCGGGAAACAGGGCGCAGTCCAATTCCGCGGCTTTTGCCGTCGGCAACTCAGACCCGTTCTTGGACAGCTTGAAGTGGCTCTCAAGGTGGCCGCGCATCAGGCCATTCAGCGGAGAGGCGTGGACCGCATCCATCAAAAGGCTGTTCAATGCGGCGTCATCCAGATCGCAGTCAACCTCGACCTCAAGCTCGACGGGCTCTGCCCCGCCGATCATGGTGCGCTTGGGCATCGACCCCTGCATCGTGTAGAAATTGTTCTGGATCAATCGCAGCTTGCGAAGTTCGACGCCGCGCATCCTGGCCAGTGCGGTGATCTTGTTCAGATAGCTCGCGGCCATGCCTGTCGACAGGAACGCCAAGGGACAGGGTGCGGCATCATGCCCGTTGAGGTACGGCCCCTCGTCCGAAACGAGGCGCCATGTCCGGCCCGTGTCGGCTGACCGCACAAGCGCTTCCTTCTGGAACCCGCTGAGCGAACGCACCCATGTGCGCAACGCGTCGCCCTTGCGGCATTCCGGAGCGTCGATCGCGACTTCGTCCGCGTTTGAAACCGAGAAAAACGGTGGCAGACCGCTTGTGCCGATTATGTCTTCACCCAGTTTGGCCATTTCTTGAATATCCTGGTTTTGTGTGGGTCCGCCCAGGCGGACTATGTAATTTTTGCCATTCGCAGGCTTGCACGGAGCCGCCATCGACGAGGTCGTGCACAACGTTCAACCTCGCTCATCACGGAAGCAGACCGCCGCAGCGTTGCCGCGAGTCGCCCCCGCACGGAAATGGCGCACCTGGAGACCAGGCGTGAACCTGGCCTTCAGGCCGATCTCCACGGGCGTGCATTGCCCGCCTGCGTCGGCCCCGGACAGCTTCAGGCAAGGCCCGATCCTCCGTCCGGTGCATCGGGCAACATGCAGAGCCTGACAGCGGCATGCCTCCTGACCTGCGCCTAGAGGTTCACCTTGCCGCCGTCGACATTCAGCGTCTGACCCGTGACGAAGTCGCTGTCAGCGGTGATCAGGTACATGAGCGAACCGAGAAGGTCTGCCGGCACCATCTCGCGCTTGATTGAACGCGACTGCACGGTCGGGCCGCGTGCGGGGTCGAAGCCGGTGTGGCCCTGTATCGACTCGCTCTCGGTCAGCCCCGGTGCAATCGCGTTGACCTGGATGTTCTTGTCACCCAGCTCGCGTCCATAGCAGCGTGTCAGCGCGATGACGGCACCTTTCGAGGCCGTGTAATGTGCCAGTCCCGGCGGTCCATAGTAAAAGGTGCCGGATGCGATATTCACGATCTTTCCCCCGCTGGCCCGCAACATCGCGGGGACAACTGCCTTCGTGGCCTGATGCACGCCGCGCGCGTTCACGGTTATGACCTTGTCGAACTCGTCGTTGTCGATCTGCAGGAACGGCTTGGGCTGAAGCGCGGCAAAGATCGACGCGTTGTTGACGAGAATGTTCAGCGCACCGAATTCGCTCTCCGTCGCCTCGACCATCGCGGCAAGGTCGTCGTCCGACGTCACATCGACGCTCAGGCCCATCGCCGTACCGCCCGATTCCTTGATGGCGGCTACCGTGCCAGCGGTATCGAGCACATCCGATACCACGACATTCGCGCCTTCACCGGCCATATGCCTGGCCATTACGGCGCCGATTCCGCGACCGGCGCCCGTGATCACCGCTGTCTTTCCGTTCAGTCGGCCCATTGCCGTCTCTCCTCCTGTTCAGATTCCGATTTCAAGAATTTCGGCGACTTCGGGCCAGCTCTTGGCACCGTTCTCGCGCAGGTCGATCGTCAAGTCCTCCGGCACCCAGTCGATGAAGCAGGGCTTGAAGTTCGGGTTGTCCTGGATGGCCTTGAACCAGCGCTCGACATTAGGCAGACGCCCGCTTTCCCACATGCCATGCATCGACATCATCGCCAGACGGTTCACGTAGGGCGTCAGCGATATGTCGGCGACCGTGAACCTGTCGCCGACAAGCCAGTCCTTGCCGTCCAGCGCCTCATCCATCTTGTGGAGATAGGCATCGTAAAGCCTGACCTTCTCGGTCGCGCCCGGCGCTTCAAACCCGTATCGGACGAAATTGTCTTTCTGCACCTTCCAGTCCGACGTGACCGAGATCGTGGGAGTGGAAGCCAAGAACTTCTCGGCCCCTTCCGGCCCCAGGTTCTTCAACACCGTATGGCGGTGCGAACAGACAAACGTCATCGTTCCGCAGGCCGGATGCAGGTCCTCGTCGACCGCCTTGGTCCAGTACCGCACCTGCGCCCGTTCCCAGGGATCGGCCGGATGCACGCTGGTGTCGGGCGCTATCTGGTCGAGGTACTCGATGATCACCGTGCTGTCCGGAATCACCAGATCGTCATGCACCAGCGTTGGCACGACGCCCTTCGGATTCAGCTTCAGGTACTCGGGCTCAAACTGCTCTCCCTTCAGGATGTCGATGTAAACGCCGTTCCATTCCAAGCTCTTTTCCGCCATGGCGAAGCGGACCTTGGCGGCACATACGGACGATCCATGGTGGTAGAGTGTGAACGTCATAACTGCACCGTAACCCACTTGAGCTCGGTCATGGCTTCAAGATCGGCATCGGTTCCTTCCCGCCCCGCCCCGCTTTCGCCGTTTCCGCCGAACGGCACGTGCGCTTCATCGTGGACGGTCGGTCCGTTGACGTGACACATGCCCGCTCCGATGTTGCGCGCGAAGTGGAACGCCTTGTTGATGTCGTTCGTGAAGATGGCGGAAGACAGCCCGAACTCGGTATCGTTGGACCGCTCTAGTCCCTCTTCATAGCTGTCGATCGGATAGATCGAGGTCACGGGGCCAAATGTCTCGGTCCGGCAAACGGTCATGTCCTCCGTTACGCCTGTCAGAATCGTCGGCTGGCACCGGTTGCCGTCCCACTCGCCGCCGACAACAACGGTTGCCCCGTTCGCCCTTGCATTCTCGATGTGATCCCTCACCCGATTGCGTTGCCGCTCCGAGATGATCGGAGACACGACCGTATCCGGGTCGCGCAGGTTGCCCATGCTGACCTTCGACGCGATCTTCGCGAAACGCTGTACGAATTCATCGTATATCGGGCGTTCCACGTAGAACCGGCTGGAGCCGATGCAAAGCTGTCCGCCAAACATGAAGATCGACCGCGCAGCCAACGGCATGCACGTGTCCAGGTCGGCATCCGCAAGGACCAGCGTCGGGCTCTTGCCGCCCAGCTCGAGCGTGTTGGGTGTCTTGTTCCGCGCGCAGATTTCGGCGATGTGCTGGCCAACGACGGACGAGCCCGTGAAACTCACGAAGTCCACGTCAGCGCTGCTGGTCAGGTCATCTCCGATTTCCGCTCCGTTGCCGGTAACCACGTTGTAGGCTCCCGGAGGGAATCCGGCCTCGGAAATGACTTCGGCCATCAGGACCGACAGATGAGGCGCCATCTCGGACGGCAGGTGCACGACCGTGTTTCCGACGGCGAGGGCATTGGCGACCAGCCGGGTGTTCTTGATGAGTGGCACGTTGAACGGCGTGATGATCGCGACCACGCCGAGGGGTTCGCGGATCGACATCGAGAACTTTCCCGGCACGTCCGACGGGATCGTTTCGCCCCTGACATTGCGGCACATGCCGGCTGCCGCACGGACCATGGCCAGCCCCTTGTTGAATTCGAAAAAGGCCTTGCCGACAGTCGATCCGACTTCGTCGATCAGGCAATCGACCAGTTCGGACTGGCGCTTCTCCATGATCTCCGCCACCCGCAACAGCCAGCGTTCGCGTTCGGTCGGCGTGGTCTCCTTGTACGCGGGAAACGCTGACTTCGCTGCAGCGATCGCCTTGCGGATGTCATCGCCCGACCCCTTTGCCGCAACGGCATAGAGGCTGTCGTCAATCGGGTTCAGGTCCTCGAAAGTCTCTCCAGTCGCTGCATCGAGCCACTCGCCTCCAATGAAATGCTGCAGCGTCATGACTTCGGTCGTGGTGTCCATGTGATGATTCCTTTCTGCGCTAACCGGCCACAATCGTTTCGGGCAGGAAAAGTGCTATCTGCGGGAATAGAATGAGGAGGCATATCATTGCGGCCATGGCGAACCAGAACGGCCAGATGCCCCGAAAGATAGTCCCCATCGGGACGTCCGGCGCGATTGACTTGACGACGAAGACGTTGATGCCGACCGGCGGGCTGATCATGCCCATTTCCAGCACGATCACGATGATGATGCCAAACCAGATCAAGTCCCAGTTCAGCCCGATCGCGATCGGGATTACCACGGGGATGGTCAGCACCAGCATTGCAATCCCCTCAAGGAACATGCCCAGGAACATGTAGATGAGGACAATCACCAGGAGGATGCCGAAGTCCCCGATCGGCAGCGACGTCAGGAAGGTGACGAGCTGGGCGGGCAACTCGGTCAGTGCCATGAAGGGGATGAAGACGAAGGCGCCGATGATGATCAGGAAGACGGTCGCTGTTGCACTCATCGTCTCCAGGATCACGGTCTTCAGTTTCTCCAGGCTAAGGGAGCGTCGCGCGGCCGCAACGACAAAGGTCAGGAAGGCGCCAACCGACGAGGCCTCGACCGGCGTGAAGAACCCGGTGTACATCCCGCCAATGGTAACCAGGACAACGCCGACGATCGGCGTTGCATGTCCAAGCGACGAGAAGCGCTCGGCAAGCCCGGATCGCGGCCCCGGGGGACCCGCCTGGGGCTTGCGAGCCACGACGAGATAGATCGCGCCGATGAAGAGCAGGGTCAGGATTATGCCCGGAAAGACACCCGCCATGAACAGGCGCCCGATGGACTGCTCGGTGAGCACGGCATAGATGATCATGCCGCCGGACGGCGGGATCAGGAAACCGAGCGTGCCCCCGGCAGCGACCGCTCCGGTAGCGAGGCCGTCGGCGTACTTGTATCGCTTCATTTCCGGCAGTGCGACGCGGCCCATCGTGACGGCGGAGGCCAGCGACGACCCCGAAAGCGCAGCAAAGCCTGCGCAGGCCGCTACGGTTGCCGAGGCCAGCCCGCCGCGCAAGTGCCCCATCCAGCGATAGGCGGTGGTGAACAGGTCGTTCGACATGCCCGAAACGCCGGCAAGGTTGCCCATCAGCACGAACATAGGGATCACGAGCAGGTTGAAATTCGACGCGGCTTCGAAGGTCTCGCCGGCCAGGTTCGAGTACGCGATCTTCCATCCGCGCGCCCAGGCCTGTTCCGGGTCCATTCCGACGAAGATGAGCTTGTTGGCGTTTGCAACCGCCGTCCCCACGAACCCGACGCCCAGCATCGAGAGAGCGACCGGCATCCGCAGTGCCAGCAAGACAAACAGGGACAGGAGCCCGATCAGGCCAAGGAGCGTCATGCTGATCACAGCGGATCACTCCCGACCTTCAGCTTGGCGACTTCGTTGGAACGCACCAGCTGCCAGATATCCAGCAGGAGTATTGCCGCGTAGAGGGCCACCGAAAACGCAAGGAGGTAGTAGAACGGCTCGAACGAAATCAGCAGCTGCTGCGTTGTCTCTCCGAACCGCTCTGCGCTTTGGCCGGCATGCCAAAGCCTCCAGGACATCATGGCAAGCAATGCACATCCCATCACCTTGACGAAGATCATCGACCACTTGGCGAACCAGGCTGACATGCGGGATTCCAGCACCTCGATTTCGATATGGGCCCCGGTTCGGGCGCCGAGCGGGACCGACAGCGCGACGATGACAACCAGCGACAGCAGGAGCAGGTCCTCGGCCCCCACGATCGGCGCATTCAAGGCCTTTCTCATGACCAGGACGTTCCAGACGGAAAAGCCCGTCATGAAGACAAGCGCCGCGCCGCCACAGGTCAACGACAACCACGTAAGGGCACGGTCCAAGGCTCTGATTGCACGCATCTTCTCACGTCCCGACTTAAATTGTCATTCCACGAAGGGCCAACGGACCTGGGGATCCCGCGGCAGCGACTTACCGGTTCATCGCCTTGTGAATCTCTGCTGCGTTCTCGATGCCGCGTTCGGCATATTCCGCGAAGATCTCCTTCATGCCCTCAGCAATGACCGCATCCATCTTAGCACGTTCTTCCGCCGATACGGAAACCGAGACGACTTCCTTCATGGCATCAGGGTTGGTCGCCAGCCAGTCCAGACCACGTTGTCCCTCGTTGTGGAAACTCGTCGCGCCCATCATGGATGCCGGCTCGCCGGAAAGCTCGTCGATTATCGCGCGGTGCTCGTCCGAAAGGCCGAGATAGCGCTCCTTGTTCATGGCCACGAAAAAGATCGCGAAGGTGACCGGTATGTTGTCGATGTAGTGCGTTGCGACCTCGGCGAAGTTCCAGGGCTTGTCCATTTGCGCCGGAGATATCGTGGTGCCGTCAATCGTGCCGGTCGACAGGCCCGTGTACATCTCGGTCACTGGCATCTGCACGGGGACGATGCCCAAGTCTTCCAGCAGCGGGGTGACCATTGTCGCGAACGGAACGACCTTGGCTCCATTGAGCCCTTCCAGGGTCGACAGATCCTTCGTCGCTGCCCAAGCCGGACCGGCCACGGTGAAGAGGCCAATGAGCTTGACGTCCTGGTACTCGTCCGCAAGGTGCTCGTCATAGACGCTCAGCAAGGCGCGGGTTGCTTCGAGCGCGGTCTGGTGCTTGCCCGGCGGAACCATCAGGATGGTCTTCGGGAAGATCGTGGGCGCGTAGGTCTGCAAGCCGAAGGCGATGTCCGCGACCCCTTCGACGACGCGCTTGTACTGCTGGACCGGACCTGCACCCAGCTGACCTGCCGGATAGACCTTGATGGTCAGGGACCCGCCTGAGCGCTTTTCGACCTCTTCGCCGAACCACTTGAAGAAGAACGAATTGATATGGTGCTGCGGCGGAATGAACGTCGCTACGGACAGTTCTTCGGCCGTCGCCTGTCCGGCCCCGGACGCCATGCCCGTTGCCAAGGCAAGTGACAGCAGGGTCTGCTTGAGTTTCATCTTCTTCCTCCTGTTTGGCGATCCGCAATCAGCGGTCACACTTTCGAAAAGTCGGGGCACCATTGAAGGATGCCCTCACGGTAGCTCTTCCTGTCATTGAACGACTTCGCCCAACGGATGATGTTCCGGTAACCTTCAAACGGATATCCGCATCCGGTCAGCACGAAGAACACCGGGATCCACGAGATGTCCGCGAGAGTGAACCGGTCTCCCATGATCCAGTCTTCCCCGTCCAGCGCCGCATCGAGCTTGCCGAAGCAGTCCGCAAGAATTTCCTTGGACCTGACCAGATCCTTCTCCTCGAACGCGGCGCTTCCGGCATGCTTGGAATGGAAGTCCTTCAGCTCTACGTTTTTCTGAAGGGAATCGTATTTTCTTTGCTCTTCCGCGGTCTTCTTGACCTTTTTCTGAATCATGGTCGCGTAGACGTAAGGCTTGATCGCGGGAACGTGCACTGACCCGGCAAGCCGCAGCCATTCGAGCACTTCCCCTTCATTCCCTGGTGCGCGCAGCGGCGGGTCGGGAAAGGTCCTGTCAAGATAGTCTATGATATCGTTGGACTCGATGTGAACGACACCGTCGTGGACCAATGTCGGCACCAACCCGTTCGGGTTGATGCCGAAATAGTTTTCGGAGATGTTTTCCTTCTTCCGCAGGTCGAGGTGATGGCTTGTCCAGTCAAGCCCCTTCTCAATCAGCGTCATGCGCACGCGCATCGAGCAATTGGAAATGTCACCGTGGTACAGGTGCAGTCCCTTGTAGCTCTCGACGGACCTGTTGGTCGGCTGGACGACTGCCATCTACAGAATCTCCGCCGGTGTTGCCGCGAGGGACTTCATCTGGCCCCGAGGTATCACGCTTCTCTGCCCCACGTTCGATCAGGACTATCGATTTATCGCGTTGTAGATTTCCTCGGCGTTGCTGATGCCGCGCTCGACATAATCCGCGAAGATCACCTTCAGCCCCTCGGCCACGGCAGCGTCCATGCGCACGCGTTCCTCGACCGTGACTTCGACGACTTTGAAATTCTTGTCCGAGGCCTCTTGCATCAACTTGAGTGACCGTGCGTCTGCGCCGTCAAAGCTCTCTGCCAGTTTCATGGATGCAGCTTCGCCTGCCAATTCATCGATTATGCCGCGATGCTCATCGCTCAGGCCATCGTAGCGTTCGCGATTCATGACCACGAAGATCACTGCGTGCTGGACCGGCACGTTTGTCGCGAAATGCGTCGCCACGTCCCAGAAATTCCAGGGCGGCGTCATGTTGTTGTAGGTGGCATATGCTCCGTCAATCGTTCCCGTGGACAGTCCGGTATACATCTCCGTCACGGGCATCTGCACGGGAACGGCACCCATTGCCTCGATGATCGGAGTGGTCAGCGCGGCGTAAGGCACGATCTTTGCGCCCTTCAGTCCCTCCAGAGTGGATACGTCCCTGGTCGCCGCGATGCCGATCCCGGCCGCAGTCGTGATGCCGATGACCTTCACGTCCTCGTATTCGTCCGCAAGGTATTCGTCGAAGACAGCGAGAATTCGCCTGGTTGCATCGGCCGAGCTGTTTGCCTTTCCGGGCGGGATGGCCAGCATTGTCTTGGGAAACAGCGCCGGGGTATAGGCCGAGACACCGAACGTGATGTCCGCCACGCCTTCGACGGCGCGCTTGTACTGCTGGACCGGGCCTGCGCCGAGCTGGCCGGCCGGATAGAGCTTCATCGTCAACTCGCCGGCCGACCGTTTGACAAGCTCCTCGCCGAACCACTTGAACATGACCGTGTTGGTATGGTGCTGCGGCGGCACGAATGTCGCAACGCTCAGTTCCTCTGCATTCGCCGGCGGCGCGGCGAACCCAAGCGTGGACGCAAATGCCAATGCCAAGCCAAAACGCGTGATCTTCATGTTTCCTTCCCCTGTCGGCATAGTCGCTTTGAAGAATTGGGATCCCAAGACATCGAGAAAATGCCGGGAATCCTGCCCTTGAGCCAGCCGTTCCGCAAGACTTGCATAATTGGGATCCCGTTTCAAGCTACGTTTGCTGCCAATTCGTTTGTCGACTTGCACGGCCGCACATGGAGGAACCTGTTCCCTATCCGCCTCGCCGCCAAGCTTCTCGGCGAGCCGGACGAACTGCGGCGGGGAACGTTCATCCCGGGCCATGCGTTTCGGCTCACCTCGCATCCACCTGCCCCTTCCGCCGGCGCGACCCGTTTCGAGTCTTTTTGGCACGTGTCCAGAAATGCCGGCGACATTCGGGCTGGAAACGCCGACGCAAGGCCGGCCGCCTTCGGGCACCGGCACGCGTTCCTCCGTCCTTCCGTGCGGGCATGGCATCCTTCGTCACGACCCTTCAGGTCCGGCGTTACCCCGGTTCCTCTCGCGAATGCCCTGGCTGACCGGGCATCGTCTCAGGACGTGCACCTTGACCTTGGGATCCCGATAAGTGTCAATGCTCCCATGGAATCGATCGACACGGAACTCGCGGCCCGAATTCGGCAGGACATCATCCTGGGGTCATATTCAGAGGGAGAACGGCTGTCAGAGGCGCAGTTGTGCGAAACCCACGACGTGTCACGAACCCCGATCAGGCTGGCGTTGCGCCTGCTGGAGCGGGAAGGCGTCATACGCCGCGGCGAAGGCCGCGGATACATGGTTCAGAGCCCAACCGTGGAGGACATTCTTCAGGCGGTTGAAGTCCGCGGGCACCTGGAGAGCCTTGCGGCGCGCCTCATGGCGCAAGAGCCAGGTCGATTTGGTCAATTGCCGACGATGCAGAAGGCGATGGAAAAGCTCGACGCGTCGATCAGCGAGCTATCCCGGCTTGGCCAGCTCAACGACTATGTCACGCGGCAGGCGCAGGCCGCAAACAAGGAATTCCATACGGCGATTCTGGCATCATGCGGGAACGACTATGTCAGCTACGCTTGCAAGCAGATCAGTCACTTGCCCATGCTTGCCGTCGGGTCCATGGTCTTCGACCGATCCGTGGACGAGACGCCCGATCAGTTTGAGCGCGGCATTTTCCGCCTGCGCCTCGGCAATGCGCAGCACCAGGTCATCTGCGAGGCGATCGAGAGCGGCGATCCGGTCCGCGCCGAAGGCATGATGCGGGAACACTCTCACACGATGATCGAGTACATCCAGACGTTCGAAAAGCGTGGCAAGAGCCTGACCGTCGCGGATCTTGTTGCATTTTCCGCAGCTGATCCGCTGGTGCCGGCCGCCTGATCGTTCAGTCTCCGGTCACCGGTCTTCGCCTAGGCAGTATCTTGGGATCCTTGTCCTTGGCGTCATCTTCATTCCAGTAGCCGATCAGGACGCCGAGCTGCTCTTCCATGCCGGTCATTCTGACATTGTGCTCTTCCGACCAGGTCTCGCGCTGCCTGTATTGCAGCGCCCAGTCCGCGAGGTGACCGGCCATCATCTGGCGAATGCCGTCATGTTCGCTGCTGCGGCCAAGATCGACCAGTTCGTCGGGATCGTTTTCCAGGTCGAACAGCACGGGCGGGTACCCGGGAGCATGCACGTATTTCCACCTTTCGGTTGCAACCATGTATGTTCGGCAGTCCAGAGGCATCCTTCCCGTCTCGGGCCGGAACACCTGGCAGGAATAGTCGTATTCGCTGACGGCATAGCTGCGCCATTCGACGTCTTCGCCCCGAATCTTCGGCATGAGCGAACGGCCATCCAGAATGTTCCTGGCCACTTCGCCGCCCTGGTGCTCGATGAACGTCGGCAGAAGGTCGATTGCCTCGACCAGTGATGCATCAACCGTGCCGCGCGTAGCATCCGCTTCCTTGCTTGGATCCGCGATGATCAACGGAATCCTGACGGAGGGGTCGTGGAAATAGTCCTTGTCACCCATCCAGTGGTCGCCCAGATAGTCGCCGTGGTCGGAGGTGAAGACAATCATGGTGTCGTCTAGCAATCCGCGCTTCTCCATGAAATCGAACAGGATTCCGAGCTGGTCATCGATTTGCGATATCAGCCCCATGTAGACCGGGATGACCGTCTCGCGCGCAACGTCCCTGCCAAAGGTCTTCCCGGCGACACGTGTCATGAAGAGTCTCATGAGGGGATTGGAGTCCACCAGCTCGTCTTCAGTCCTTGTCGCGGGAACGACGTCGTCAGCCGAGTACATGTCGTTGTACGGCGCAGGCGCGACATAGGGCCAATGGGGCTTGATGTAGGACAGATGAAGCAGCCATGGGGCCTTGCCGTCGTCCTCCGCCAGGAATTCCATTGCCCGCCTGGTCATGTAGGGCGTCTCCGAGTCCTCCTCGGCGACCCTCGCAGGCAAGTCCACGCGGTCGTTGAAGAAACCGGAGCGTACCCCCTCCCCCGTTTCGACGGAGTTCGCCGCCCAATGCCACGGGTTGTCGTCTTCCGTGTATCCCCTCGATTTCAGGTACTGGTTGTAGGCGACGTCCGGGCGGACCATCGAATCCGGATGCACGCCGTCGTCGCGTTCATGCACCTCGAATCCGGCCTGCGCATGGTGGACGCCTATGGCGCTGCCGGCGTCCATGCCAAGTCGTTCCATGCCTTCCCGGTCGGCAATCATGTGCGTCTTGCCTACGAGTACGGTACGCATGCCCAGCGGGTTCAAGTGGTGGCCGATGTTCCGCTCGCCGATGCGAAGCGGCGCAAAATTGGATGCGGACCCATGCGACGACACGTAGCGGCCGGTATAGAAGCTCATGCGTGACGGGCCGCAGATCGGCGACTGGCAATAGGTGTTGGAGAACGTGACACCTTGCGCAGCCAGTGCGTCGATGTTCGGGGTCTTGATGGTCGGGTGGCCTGTGCATCCAAGATAATCGAACCGAAGCTGATCGCACATGATGAAAAGTATGTTCTTGTGCGCCATGTCAGTGTCACCCTCTTAATTCTGCGCCGTATCGCACTCTTGGGATCCTAAATCAATGCGTGATCGGGACGTGAACAGGCATTGGTTGCTCTCCTTGCATTCGGGATCCCAAACCGGTACCCGGTTTCAAACGATTGATGCGGCGACATGTGGAGAAACGCAGATGCACCCCGAACTGCAGGCCCACCCCGAGTACTTCTCGAAAGACGTGGTCCGGATTGCGGACAACGTCTATCAGGCATTCGGATTCGCGGCGTCGAACGTGTACATGATCGTCGGGGACGACGGCGTTGTCATCATTGACACGACCGAAACGACAACTGCCGCCGAGAACGTTCTGGCAGAGTTTCGCAAGATCACCGACCTGCCGATCAAGACGATCATTCTGACACACTCTCACCGCGACCATATCTCTGGCGCAAGCGTCTTCGCCTCTGGCGGAAGCCCGGAAATTCTTGCGAGCGACAGGTCGTCCGGAGACGCGCTTCTCGAAAAGACCATCCACCCCCGCGCCGTCAAGGCCCTGCAAGTGCGCACCAAGCGCCAGTTCGGCATCGGACTGTCGTACCCGGACGAAATCATCGGAATCGGCGTCGGGCCGGGCGACCGGCCGCTAAAGGGCATGGGCGCCGGCATCCTGCCCCCGACACGTCGCATTGGCGGAGAGGGCGAGAAGGTGACAACCTGCGGCATCGAGCTTGAACTGGCGATGGCGCCCGGAGAGACCCCCGACCACATGGTCGTCTGGTATGCCGACAGGAAAGTGCTGTTCTGCGGCGACAACTTCTATCGCGCGTTTCCCAACCTCTACGCCATTCGCGGGACCGAGTATCGGGACTTTGACGCTTGGGCGGACACGCTGGACCAGCTGATGGCGTTTGGACCCGAGGTGCTTGCGCCCGGCCACACCAAGGCGGTGACGGGTGCGGACGCCATCAGGGAAGTCCTGACGGACTATCGGGACGCGATCCGCCACATCACCAAGGAAACCCGCGACGGCATGGATGCGGGCAAGACGATCGATGAGCTGGCCCATAGCGTGAAACTGCCGCCCGAACTTGCCGAGAAGCCCCACCTGCGCGAGTACTACGGGAGGGTCGACTTCGCCGTTCGCGCCTATTTCGTGGGGACCATCGGATGGTTCGACGGCAATCCCACGTCGCTCAGCCCCCTCTCTCCGGCGGACGAGGCGCACCGCTTCATCGAACTCGCAGGCGGGCCGGAAGCCGTCATGGAGGCCGTCGAAGTGGCCCGGAAGGCGGAAGACTATCAGTGGGCCCTGCAGCTGATTGACCGGCTCATCCATGCCGGCCTGGGCGGGGAAAGCGCCAAGGCGATCAAGGCTCTGCTTCTGAGGTTGCACGCCCGCGAACAGATCAACTGTCCGACGCGGCACTACTACATACAGTCGGCGAAAGAGCTCGAGCAGGGTTAGGCCTGCGCGGTCGGCAACGGCACCCGGTCGGCAACGGCAGTTTCCCTCTCGGCAAGCCGTTCGATCAACCGGCTCCTGGTCTCGGCGTGTGCTGCGCTGTCCCAGAGGTTAGTCATTTCACCGCGATCGTCCACGAGATCAAACAGCTCGTTCCGGCACTTGCCGAGATAGATCGACAGCCGCCACCGATCATGGATGATCGTGTGAACGCGTGGACGAGTGCCGTAGGCCTCTTGCGTCCGCCGCGTTTCGTACTGGATGTGTGCCGCCTCGCGCCCCTGACCGCCGGCCGCCTGCAGAACGACGCCCTGCATGGCTGGCCGCCGCCTTCGCAGACTCAAAACCTCATCGAGCATCTGGTTCACTCGTCCAGCGATCCGTGAATGGCAAACTGGCCCAGGTCCGCGTCCTGGGCTTCGATGACGCGGAATGACTCGCGAACCCCTACGTCGGTCAATTCGCGAGAGACCGTGAGAAGCGTATTCGCCGCATGCTCATCGCACATCTCAGCCATGTGACCCAGTTCCTCGCTGGCGACAGGAAGTGCAGCGACAAGGTCCGGCGCTCCGTAATATGTCACAAAGTGCTCTGCCAGCATGTCGGTCAGGCGCTCGAGTTCCACCGGTTCGATCTGGGTAACCGCAACGAAGGTCACGCGCCCGGTCGTTTCCAGCCCGAACCAGCCGTTTGAAAAGGACTGCCGGGCCTTGCCCGCCAGATCGGCCTCGGTCCAGTTCGAAAACTCGAACCCGCCCGAAATGCACCATTCTCCGGTCCGGGCCGGAACCGGGTAAACCCGGGTGTCGCTTTCGTCGAAATGGATCGCGCGGGCAAGTTTCATTGCGATTCCAGAAGAGCGGTGAGCGGGAACAGGCGCGTGTCGTTTCCGTCGCGCAGAAGCATCCCGAAATCCTCGTCAATGCCAAGGAAGGTGCCGCTCGCCCCGCCAAACTGGATTTCGTTGCCCAGCCCGTGCGCGATGCCCCGCCATTCGGCGTGCAGGGGTCTCGGACCTTCATCCTCCCAGCGCGCAATCCAGTTGAGCGTATGGCGCGCCCAGCTTTCGACCAGGGTCACCGGGTCGACATCAACGCAGCCTTCCTCGTAGAGCACTGTTTCCTCCGCGTCTTCGCCCGGCGTCTGCGTGGCGCTGAACAGCGGCATCTCGAACCCGACGACCAGCCAGTCCGGCTGCGCACCCTCGTCGTCGGTACTGGCAGCCACGCGGAATCGGCCGCAGCGCGCCCCATTGACTCGGATTTCGCCAGACCAGCCGAGGTGAACCGCAACCTCTGGCGGCGCGAGCGCGCCCAGGGAATTCTGCAGCCCCAAGCCGCAAAGCGGCAGCATCGCCATGGCCTTTGCCAGCGGCACTTCCGGCGCGAACACCAGGGCCGAGCCGAGCCGGTCCACGGAAACGTTGTATGCGACGAGCCCGGCGTCGCAGCCCAGGCTCGCCTTGGCGCAGGCAGTGACGAAGGGGTCGATTGAACCGCTGACAGCCAGGCCGGACATCAATGGAGGCAGAACGGCTTCCGTCATGCGGCGCTCATCCCGACAAGGTCGCCGGCTACCTGCTGAAACGCGTCCGCCTGCGGCCCGTCGGGGCTTGTCACGACAACTGGCGCCCCCCCGTCACCGGCTACGCGGATATCGAGATGCAACGGAATCTCCGCCAGAAGCGGCACGCCGATTTTCGCCGCCTCGGCCGCCACGCCGCCGTGGCCGAAGGTGTGTTCTTCGTGCCCGCAGTTCGAACAGATGTGGGTTGACATGTTCTCGATCAGTCCGTGGATCGGAACGCCCAGCTGATTGAACATGTCCACCCCCTTGCGGGCGTCGATCAGCGCCACGTCCTGCGGCGTGGAAACGATGATTGCGCCATCGACGACGGCCTTCTGCGCAAGCGTCATCGGGACGTCGCCCGTGCCGGGCGGCAGATCGACGATCAACACGTCAAGGGCGCCCCATTGCACCTGCGTCAGCATCTGCTGCAATGCGCCCATCAACATCGGGCCGCGCCAGACAACCGCCTGACCTTCCGTAGTCATCAGCCCGATCGACATCATGGTGACGCCGTGGTTGCGCATCGGAAGAATGGTCTTTCCATCCGGGCTTGACGGACGGCCCGAGACGCCGAGCATTCGTGGCTGTGACGGTCCGTAGACGTCCGCGTCCAAGAGGCCGACGCGCCGCCCCGCCTGCACAAGCGCACAGGCCAGGTTTGCGGAGACGGTCGACTTTCCGACCCCGCCTTTTCCCGATGCGATCGCTAGAATGCGATCGATGCCGGGTATCTTCTCAGGTCCCTTGGGTTCGGCTCGTGCACTGGGTTTCAGGTCTGGTGGAGCCTTTTCGGTATGCGCGGTCATGAGGATCGACACATCTTCGGTACCCGGCAGCGCCTTCATCCGTGCCTCCGCATCAGCCCGTACTGGCTCATACGTCTCCGCAAGCTTTGGATCAATTTCCAGGACGAACCGGATGCGTCCGCCCTCGACGTTCAAGGCACGCACCAGTCCCGCGGCAACGATGTCGTCGCCGGTTACGGGGTCGCTGACCGACTTCAGTGCACCAAGCACGCTATCTCGAGACAGCGCCAAGGTTCAGTCGTTTTCCACGATGGTGCCTGAGACTTCGTGATCCAAGGCGAGTTCCTCGATCGTGACCTTGGCCTTGACCGCATAGCTCTTGCCGGCCTCGCCCCTGTCGCGAAGCGCCGTCTCGATCGCCTGTTGCGAGGTCACTCCCACCTGCTTCAGGAACTTTCTCATAGACATGTTGTAGGAGTCGCTCATCGTGGTTCTTCCTCCAGGTTGCTCGTCCGATTGGGTCCATTTGCCTTTGGCTGTGCCGAACCTCGTGCACGACTCGAGGCTGCGTTCAGCGTGAACGGAGCCTAGGTTGATACCGGTTCGATACTGGAATTCAACCCCGCGTGAATTGTTCGAGGTGACGTACAGGTCCAGAAGTCCGTTGCCGGCATTTCGCCAGGAGCCAGCGAATCGCACCGCGCCTTTTCGTGATTCGACTGCGAGCCAACCTTCGATTCAAGTACTGAAAACAATTTGCCTTGAAACCGGCACCAGCGATCCCGTATGTTTGCGTTCAGGGTCATGGGGTCGCCTCATGGTGTTTTGTTGCATTGGCAGTTCCGTCAAGCCAGACGGGCCCCCATTTCTCCGGGGCTTTAGTCGAGTGACCCGCTCAGCGAGAAAATTCCACTCAACCCGAGAAGTCTTGCAAGAGGCGCCATGCTGAAAAGATCCTTGACAGCTGCGTTTCTTCTCTTCGTCAGCGGCGCCAGCCCTGCTTCCGCCGCCGATGATCGTCAGTTTCGCCTGTCGGTCCCCGACGTGCTGGCCGAGAGCGGATTGATGAAGTACATGTTGCCGCGTTTCACCTTGAAGACCCAGGTACGCGTCGAGCTGGTCTCGCCCGGGGAGGCGGCAGAAGTCGCATTCGGCGACACCGGTACGCCGGTCTTTACCGGCATGGGCCAGACCTGGTCCATCGACGTCCTCGCGCCAGGACATGCAGGGGCATCTCGGTTTGCCTCGTGGATAACCGACCAGACCGGGCAAAGCGCGATCACGGGATTCAAGATCGACGGCAATCAGCCGTTCGCCTTGACGGTCGAGGAAGAGGAGGTTGCTGAAGACCAGTTCTACGACGGTGACAAACTGCGCGGGCAGCAGGTTTCGCGGGTCCATTGCGGCCGCTGCCACGTCACGGCCCGAGGCGACGAAGGCCTCGGCATCGGTTCGACTCCGTCGTTTTTCGCCTTGCGCAGCTTTGAGGACTGGGACGTGAGGTTCTCGAGCTTCTACGTCCTGAAACCCCATGGCGCCTTCACGCAGATCGAAGACGTAACGGAGCCATTCCCCGAAGATCTTCCCTCGCCGATTGCGCCACTGGAACTGACCTTGGATGACATCGACGCGATCCTGGCCTACGTCGTGAGCCTCGAACCAGCGGCCCTTGGCGCACCCTTGACGGGTCAGTGATCGCGACGTTTCGACAGGTAGTCGTCGGTGGTTCGGATCCGCGGCCGCTCGCCCGCGGCCATTGGGCTGTCCTCGCTCAGGAACTGGGATTTCACCCGGCAATCGTCGCACATCTGGATCATTCTCAGCGCACCCTCTCCCTGGTACATCGAGTGCGAGGAAAGTCTCTCGGTAATGCGCTCGATGGTGGACTTTGAACCGAACAGGCTGCCGCATTCAATGCAGGCGAACGGCTCCTCCTCGTTCAAGACCACCTGAGACAATGCCTCGTCGCCAAGATTGAACCGAGGCACGAGTGCAATGGCATCTTCGGGACAGATGCTGGCACAAAGCCCGCATTGCAGGCAGGCATCCTCCTGAAACCGGAGCTGAGGCAGGTCGGGATTGTCGCCAAGTGCGCCGGAAGGGCAAAGCGACACGCAGGAGAGGCAGAGCGTGCACGCGTCCGCATTGACCGAAATCACGCCGTAAGGGGCACGGTCTGGCAACGGAATCGGCTCGCCAGCGTCCGGGCGCAGTGCCTTCGCTGCCTGCCGGGCGATCTGCCGACGCGTCCCCATGGGACGGATCGGCTTGGTCAGCGCGGATGGAACCTCTGAACCGAACAGCGAGTCTGACAGCGCGTCAGCGTCAGCGGTGTCGATCAAGGCCAACCTGTTGCCGACAACCGCCTCGGTCAGGGCGATCTCATGCTCCAATACCGATCGGTCGGCCCCGGGTCCGGGCACGATGGCCACGGCGGCAAAACCGGCCGCAAGCGCGGCGAGGGCCTCTGCATGCCCGAAAGCGCCGACCGCCGGCATTTCCATCGGCACGACATCGGCCGGCAGGCCCCGGCCATGCCGTGCAGAAAGACGGATCAGTTCAGAACCGTGCTCGTCCACGACCAGCAGCCTTGGATCGGTTCCGCCAGCGCCAAGAAAGGCCTTCGCCAGCGTCTGGATCCGAAGGAACGAATGTTCGACCGGAGGCGCATCGTACGAAATCGCGCCGGACGGGCAGAGCGAGGAGCAGGCGCCGCACCCTGCACAAACCATCGGGTCAACGGTGACGTGTTCGCCGTCGGGAGAGATTGCCCCGGTCGGACATGCGTCCAGGCAACGCGAACACCCTACCTGACCGGCCCGCGAATGGGCGCAGAGGATCGGCTCGACACGAGCATAAAGCGGCTTTTCGAATGTGCCGATCAGCTTTGCCGCATCGAATACCGCGCCCATGGACGCCGTTACGCTGCCTGGGTCGGCGCGCAGGTAGCCTTCCCGCTTTTCATGGGCGGAAAAGAGCGGGGTCTGCCCGCCGAGATCGAGAATGATGTCGCACTCCGAATGTGCGCCGTTGCGAGGTTCGGTCCATCGCCAGTTGCCGCGCCCGCCTGGCTGAATTCGGCAGAACGCGTCGAACGACACCTTGAATTCACCCAGGGCCCCGGACGCTTTCCTGATCCGCCCCCTGATCACGTCGAACTCTCGTTCCGGAGGCGGGTCGCTGTCGTCCAGTTGCAAGACCGTGACGGCGTGCGTGTCCGCAAGGCGCCGGGCGGCGTCAAACGCGACATCGCCGCTCCCGATGACCAGGCAAACGCCCTCGGACACCACGTCGACGGCCTTGGTCAGCGCCGCAGGCATCGTGGCCGCTGCGACCAGCGCGGCCATCTTGGGGCCGGTGTCATTGTCGTCATCCGTCCAGCCGGCCCGGTCCCGGAGGTCGAGGAATGAAGGCACCTCGGCCTCCAGCTCCTCGGCAAGCTCCTCGAAGAACCGCATTTCCTGCCCGCAGCAGATCGTGCAGCCGCCCTCCGCAATTGCCTGTGCCGCGATTTCCGCCTGCTCGGTGCAAAGCGAGGTATGGACCGGAGAGCACTCAGCCCCGGTCGCGGCCTCGATCACCGCAGGCTGCAGTCGTTGCGATTTCGCGCAGTCGCAAAGGACCAGCTTGTTGGCCAAGGTCTTCCCCTTCCCCGACAATCGGCCGGTGACGGACTCACGTCCTGCGGCCAGACTAGACATGTTTGGTCCTGAACGTAAACTGCGGTTGACAGGCTACTTGAGCGCACGAGAAACACGCGAGGGCAAATGTACATCAATCCGGCGAAATACGAGGCCTTGCCCCTCGGGGTGGTTCTGCGCAGGGCGCCGGGAGTGACCCGCTGGAAAAAATGGTCCTGGAAGGCGGTTGCGGTCCTGCCGGGCGCGGGAACGGCCGACTGGCGGGAAATGCGGCGGCAGGGCGATTGGGTCGAATATCATGCGGCTACCGTTTCGCTGGACCTTCACGGCGCAGAGACCGAAGCATACAAGAACGCGCTGTCCGACAGCCCGCCAAGCGTCTTCGTCGTCTTGCGCCCGGAAGAAGGCTCCGATGGCGAACGGCCATCCGTCTTGCTGGTCACGGCATCGCCGTACGAGGCGCAGGACTACGCCGACAGCGGTGAGGAAATCGTCGAAAAGGTGCCGATGCCTCCGGGACTTGTCGCCTGGGTGCGGGACTTCGTCGAGCAGCATCACGTCGAAGAGAAATTCGTGAAGCGCAAGCGAGACAGGAAACGCGTCGACCTGGTCGAAGACGGCGTTGGCGACGTGCGCATACAGCAGGACACCGATGTCTATCGCGCGCCGAAGAGGCGTCTGCAATGAGCGACTTCTGGGAACGCCGGAAGGACGCGGTACGGGCTGAAGAGGCTGCCGAGGAAGAAGCGAAGATTGCCGCCGAGGAGGCAGAAGAACAGGCCAGGCTCGAGCAGATGCCAGACGAAGAAGTTCTCAAGGAACTCGAACTGCCCGATCCAGACAGCCTGGCCGAGGGCGATGACTTCTCGGTCTTCCTGAAGAAGACCGTTCCGGAACGCATCCGCCTTCGCGCGCTCCGCCGGCTTTGGACAACGAACCCGGTACTCGCCAACCTCGACGGCCTCATCGAATACGGCGAGGACTTCACCGACGCGGCAACCGTCATCGAGAACCTGCAAACCGCCTACCGGGTCGGCGAAGGCATGGCCCGGCACGTCACGGCAATGGCCGAACAGTCGCAGACAGCAAGCGAGGAGGAAGAACCTGCGGCGAACGAATCGGAAACGGAAGATTCGGCCGATATCGACGCGGACGAAAAACCCGACAATTTACCTCGGGAACAGATCGCTCCGGAAATCGAAAAAGATGAACAAAATTCGCGAATTGTCGCCGAAGAAGACGAAAGAAGTGGTTTCAAACCGCGCCGCATGAGCTATCATTTCGATGAAGCCTAAGCCGTCAAAGCGAGGGTAACCAGTTTCGATGAACGCAATGGATCGAGCCATTGAAGTCCCTGAAGAGGATCGTCTCCGCGCTGACCTCTACAATTTCCTCGGCCTGATCCTTGCCCGCCCTCCCGACCAGCTGCTTCTTGACCAGACTTCCGGACTGTCCGGCGACGCCACCGAGATTGGCCAGGCCATCGGCGCGCTGGCCACGATTGCGCGGCGCTCCAATCCCAAGAGCGTGGAATCGGAGTTCAACCGGCTGTTCATCGGTCTCGGGCGGGGCGAATTGCTGCCGTACGCCAGCTTCTACATGACGGGCTTCTTGAACGAGAAGCCGCTGGCGTCGCTGCGCGGCGACCTGGCGACGCACGGCATTGCAAGATCGGAAAACGTGTTCGAACCGGAAGACAACATCGCGTCTCTGATGGAAGTGATGGGTGCGCTGATCATCGGAAGATTCGGGGCGCCGACTCCGCTGGACGTGCAGCGGGATTTTTTCAACCGGCACATCGCTCCCTGGGCATGCCACTGCTTTACGGATCTCGAAGCGGCAAAGAGTTCGGTTCTGTACGCGGCAGTAGGTCGGCTCGGGCGATTGTTCATGGAAATTGAAACCGAAGGGTTTCGTCTCAGCGCCGCCTGAGGCGCAAAAAACCAATCTGGCGATCTGTCGCCAGGGCGAAAGGAAGGAGGACTATCACATGACCGACAAACCCGAAGAGGGCACCAGCCGTCGGGATTTCCTGAAAATGGCGGGAACGGGCGCACCGGTTGCGGCCGTTGTCATCGCCTCAGGTACATCGGCGGAAGCGGCCCAGCCTGACCTGTCGTCAGACAGGCTTCAGGACACGGCGCATACCCGCGCATACTACGACAGCGCCCGGTTCTAGGACCGGACCCTGCAGCCACTGCCCGGCCTCGGTTGCGTGACGCCCACTGGCCGGCGCATTCGGAAACAACCCAGCACGCATGCGGAACTGCCCGCAGCAAGCAAGGGAGAATGACATGCTAAGGAAAAAGACCAACGGGATTGCGCGACGCTCCCAGCGGACTGGCATCCTGAACCAAGTCGCCGAGACATTCATTGACCGGCGCACTTTCCTCAGAAATTCAGGTCTCGCGATCGGCGGATTGACGGCAATCGCTGCCACCGGCGGTTCGGTCATGAAAGCCGAAGCCGCGACCGGCACCGGAGCGGTCGAGCTGCGCAAATCCGTTTGCACGCACTGCTCGGTCGGCTGCTCGGTCATCGCCGAAGTGCAGAACGGCGTCTGGACCGGCCAGGAGCCCGGATGGGACAGCCCGTTCAATCTCGGTGCCCACTGCGCCAAGGGCGCGGCGGTCCGCGAACACGCCAACGGCGAGCGGCGGCTGAAGTACCCGATGAAGAAGGAGAACGGCGAGTGGGTTCGCATCTCCTGGGAACAGGCCATCAACGAGATTGGCGATGGCATGATGAAGATCCGGGGCGAAAGCGGACCGGACAGCGTCTACTGGCTGGGATCGGCCAAGCACAACAACGAGCAGGCCTACCTGTTCCGCAAGTTCGCCGCCTACTGGGGCACGAACAACGTCGACCACCAGGCGCGGATCTGCCATTCCACGACGGTTGCAGGTGTTGCGAACACATGGGGCTACGGCGCCATGACCAACAGCTACAACGACATCCACAACTCAAGGGCGATCTTCCTGATCGGCGGCAACCCTGCCGAGGCGCACCCGGTTTCGCTCCTGCACGTCCTCAGGGCGAAGGAGCAGAACAACGCGCCCCTGATCGTCTGCGATCCGCGCTTTACGCGCACCGCGGCCCATGCTGACGAATACGTCCGCTTCCGGCCCGGCACGGACGTCCCCCTGATTTGGGGCATCCTCTGGCACATCTTCGAGAACGGATGGGAAGACACGGAGTTCATCCGGACCCGGGTCTGGGGAATGGACCAGATTCGGGAGGAAGTGGCCAAGTGGACGCCCGAGGAAGTCGAGCGCGTCACCGGCACTCCAGGTTCGCAGCTTCGCCGCGTGGCCTTTACGATGGTCAACAACCGGCCGGGCACCGTGATCTGGTGCATGGGCGGCACCCAGCACACCAACGGCAACAACAACACGCGGGCCTACTGCGTGCTGCAGCTTGCCCTTGGAAACATGGGCACCACGGGCGGCGGCACCAACATCTTCCGCGGCCACGACAACGTGCAGGGCGCCACCGACCTCGGCGTGCTTTCCCACACGCTCCCGGGCTACTACGGCCTGTCGGCCGGATCCTGGGCGCACTGGGCGCGGGTCTGGGGCGAGGATCTTGACTGGCTCAAGAACCAGTTCGCCACTGTCAAGGGGGCGGACGGCAAGGACAAGAACCTGATGAACCTGACCGGCATCCCGGTCAGCCGCTGGATCGACGGCGTTCTTGAAGACCCGGACAACACGGACAACCCCGACAGGGTTCGCGACATGGTGCTTTGGGGTCATGCTCCGAATTCCCAGACGCGGTTGAAGGAGATGAAGACCGCGATGGAGATGCTGGACATGCTGGTCGTCATCGATCCGTATCCAACCGTTTCTGCCGTGCTTCACGACCGGACCGACGGGGTTTACCTGCTGCCCGCGTGCACGCAGTTCGAAACCCACGGCTCGGTCACCGCCTCGAACCGGTCGCTCCAGTGGCGCGAGAAGGTTGTAGACCCGATCTTCGAATCCAAGACGGATCAGGAGATCATCGGCCTCTTTGCCCAGAAGTTTGGCTGGCACGACCGCTTCTTCCGCAACATCGCGATCGAAGCGGACGGCGTGACCCCGAACATCGAGGACACGACCCGCGAGTTCAATTCGGGGATGTGGACGGTCGGCTACACTGGCCAAAGCCCGGAGCGGATCAAGCTCCACATGGCCAACCAGCACACGTTCGACAAGACGACGCTCAGGGCGGTCGGCGGACCGGCTGACGGGGACTTCTACGGAATGCCATGGCCTTGCTGGGGCACTGCCGAGATGAACCATCCTGGCACGCCGAACCTCTACGACATGTCCAGGCCGGTCGCCGACGGCGGCTTGTGCTTCCGTGCCCGCTTCGGCGTCGAACGGGACGGCGAAAACCTGCTGGCCGAGGGCGTGTTCAATCCGGGTTCGGAAATCCAGGACGGCTATCCCGAGTTCACCATGCAAATGCTGATGGACCTGGGCTGGGACGGCGACCTGACAGCCGAGGAACGTGCCGCCATTGACGCGGTGGCAGGTCCCAAGACCAACTGGAAGACCGACCTCTCCGGAGGCATCCAGCGGGTCGCCATCAAGCACGGCTGCGCGCCCTTCGGGAACGCGAAAGCCCGTGCGGTTGTCTGGACCTTCCCGGATCCGGTGCCGCTGCACCGCGAGCCGCTCTACACGAACCGGCGGGATCTCGTGGAGGACTATCCGACCTACGAGGACCGCAAGTTCTATCGCCTTCCGACGATGTACGCGTCGATCCAGAAGAACGACTTCTCCAAGGAGTACCCGTTGATCCTGACTTCGGGTCGTCTGGTCGAATACGAAGGCGGCGGCGACGAGAGCCGGTCCAACCCGTGGCTCGCCGAACTGCAGCAGGACATGTTCGTCGAGATCAACCCGAGGGACGCCAACGACCTGGGCGTTCGCGACGGTGCGCAGGTCTGGCTGGAAGGCGCAGAAGGCGCAAGGGTCAAGGTGATGGCCATGGTCACGATGAGGGTAGGCGAAGGCGTGGTCTTCATGCCCTTCCACTTCGGCGGCCAATTCGAAGGCGAGGACCAGCGCGGCAAGTACCCGGAAGGGGCCGACCCCTACGTTCTGGGCGAAAGCAGCAACACCGCGCAGACCTACGGCTATGATTCGGTAACCCAGATGCAGGAGACCAAGTGCACTCTCTGCAAGATCTGGTCAGCGTAAGGAGGAAATGAGACATGGGAGCTAGAGCAAAGTTTCTCTGCGACGCCGAGCGCTGCATCGAGTGCAACGCCTGCGTCACGGCCTGCAAGAACGAGCACGAAGTGCCTTGGGGCATCAACCGCCGTCGGGTGGTGACGATCCAGGACGGCACGCCGGGTGAAAGGTCGATCTCGGTTGCCTGCATGCACTGCTCGGATGCGCCATGCATGGCGGTGTGTCCGGTCGATTGCTTCTATCAAAATGAAGAAGGGATTGTCCTGCACTCCAAGGACCTCTGCATCGGGTGCGGTTACTGCTTCTACGCCTGTCCCTTCGGTGCGCCGCAGTTCCCGCAAGCAGGGAACTTCGGCAGCCGCGGCAAGATGGACAAGTGCACCTTCTGCGCTGGCGGACCGGAGGAAACTCACTCGACAGCCGAATTCGCCAAGTACGGCCGCAACCGGATAGCAGAAGGCAAGCTGCCGATCTGTGCCGAGATGTGCGCCACCAAGGCGCTTCTGGCGGGTGACGGAGATGTCGTCTCGGCCATTTACCGCGAGCGCGTGGTGTCCCGCGGCTTCGGCTCGGGCGCCTGGGGCTGGGGCACGGCATACGAAACAAAGGGCGGCTGAAGCCGTTCACTTACGGGGCGGCCTTTTCCCGGGCCGCCTCCCCCCATTCCAACGGCCGCCTACGATCCGGAGGATTGCCGACGTGCTGCGTTTGTACATTTTCGCATTGATTCTTGCATCCGGCATCGGCGCGCCCGCCGTGGCTCAGGACAGCATGGCGCCCGATCGCAGCGCCACCGGGGGCGCACAGACGCTGGAGGACATCCTGGCCCGCCAGCGCGGCGAAGGGATTGACGACACGTTCCGCAGAAAGAACACGGGCAATCCGGACACGGCCGCCGGCATCGCACAGCAACTTGGCACGTTGGGCGGCTCTTCTGATCCTGAACTCTGGCGCGCACTACGCTACGGCTCCGTGGACGTATCGGTCTCTTCCGGCGGCGAGGTCGCTGCAGTGCTGGTGCAGGACGGAGGGATGTGGTGGCTTGATTTTCGGCGGACGACTCTCAAGAACTGGGGCGGTTACTTCCTGCTCGGCGTGATCGGAGCCCTGGTTGCATTTTTTCTCCTGCGCGGACGCATTCGAATCGACGCGCCCAAGACGGGCCGAACAGTTGTTCGCTTCCAGTCAGTCGAGCGCTTCGCCCATTGGCTGCTGGCCGGATCGTTCATTCTCCTGGGTCTTACAGGACTGCTGACGCTCTTCGGCCGCACGGTACTGATTCCAGCCTTCGGGCGCGAGGCCAATTCGTTCATCCTCATTGCTAGCAAATGGGTGCACAACAACGCGGCCTGGGCCTTCATGGTCGGACTGGTCATGATTTTCGTCTTCTGGGTCTGGCACAACCTGCCCCACCGGACCGACCTTAAATGGATAGCACAGTTCGGTGGCATCATCGGCTCGAAGCATCCCCCTGCCAAGAAGTTCAATGCCGGTCAAAAGGTGATCTTCTGGTCGGTCGTGATTCTTGGCGCATCGATCTCGGCCTCGGGGCTGTCACTGCTCTTTCCGTTCGAGATTCCAATGTTCGCCAAGACCTTCGTGATCCTCAACGACCTCGGGATCACCGCGTTTCTGGGACTTGATCCGTTGCCTGTGGAGCTGACGCCGCAGGAAGAGATGCAGTATGCCCAGCTCTGGCACGCGATCGTCTCGTTCGTCCTTATGGGCATCATCATTGCGCACATCTATATCGGCTCGCTTGGAATGGAGGGCGCATTCGACGCCATGGGAACCGGCGAGGTGGACGAGGCGTGGGCGCATCAGCACCATTCAATCTGGCTCGATGACATGAAGGCCGCTGACAAGGGTGAGCGCGCAACGGGTGACGCGACCGCGGCCGAATAGATGCGAACCGTCTCCGCGCTGCTGGCCGGATTGGCACTCTCGACATACCCCGCACTCGCGCAGGACTTCACAACGCTCAAAGGACACGGCGGCCCGATCATGGGTCTTGCCGTCTCTGAGAGCGGGGAGGTCGCGAGCGCCAGTTTCGACAATTCAGTGGGGCGCTGGCAGAACCGCACGCCGCAATGGCTCGAGGGCCACGCCGCTGCTGTCATCGACTTGATCTTCCTGCCCGACGGCCGCATCGCGTCGGGGGCGGATGACTTTTCCATCTGGCTTTGGGACGGCTCGGATGGGCGTGAACTCGGTCGCCATAAGGGAAAGGTCACCGACCTTGCAGTGTCTCATGACGGCGCGATCCTGGCATCGGCCAGCTGGGGCGGCACGATCGGGATCTGGCCGCTTGTTGATCCCGATGCCGCGCCCGTATTGCTTGACCTGCGCGACACCGGCGCCAATGACGTTTCATTTTCGCCGGACCGCGGACTGCTGTATGCCGCGACCTCCAAGGGGGACATCCGCGTCTACGACCTTTCGGCGCCCGACAGCGCCCGGTTCCGGACACTGGTGCGACACGGATTCGCGATCAACGAAATGGTGTTGTCGCCGGACGGGTCGTGGATGGCCTATGGCGCAGTCGATGGCGTGACCCGGGTGATCGACACCCAGACCGGCACCGTGCTTCGCGATTTCACGCTCGAACGGCGGCCCATCCTTGCCATGGCCTACCATGGCGACACCGGGAAGCTGGCGATCAGCTCAGTGCATGGGTACCTCTCGGTGATTTCCACCTAAACCTTGCGCATCGAACGCGACTTCCACGCGACCCGGAGAGGTCCGGTCTGGGCGCTGGCATTTTCGCCCGATGGATCCGTCATCTGGGCCGGCGGGCTCGACAGCGTCGTCTATGGCTGGCCGATCGAACTGCTGGACCGTTTCGAGCCGACCATGGGCACGCCGCACAGCTTCCTGAAAGACCCCGGATCGATGTCGAACGGCGAGCGTCAGTTCATGCGCAAGTGCTCGATCTGCCACGCACTGGAGGCCGGCGATTCGCGCAAGGCGGGGCCGAACCTCAACGGCGTATTTGGCCGTCTCGCCGGAACGGTTCCAGGGTACCGGTATTCTGACACACTTGACGGCTCGGACATCATCTGGGGCGAGGAAACAATCGATGCCCTTTTCGATCTCGGCCCTGACAACTATATTCCGGGCTCCAAGATGCCGATGCAGCAGATCGCTGCACCAGCGGACCGTCGGGACCTGATCGAATTCTTGAGGGTGGCAACTGGAAATGGGAACTAAGAAATGAAGTCCATGTGGGCAGGCCTTGCCGGTGTCGTCGTGATCACCGTCGTGGCATACTTCGTTCTCGGGGAACTGGGTTTTTCTTCGGCGGAACGCGGATCAGGCAGCGCCGTTCGGCTCGAGACGTCGAACTGACCGGCCTTGGCGGTGCGGAAACGAACGAATTCCGGTTTCGCGGCGCCGCGGCATTTCCGAATGCCGTCAATTCTCTGTCTTGCGGTCGCAATTGCATTCGCTGGCGTTGGCGCAGCAGGAGCCGTCTCGCCGGAAACCGTGAATTCCGTTGTGTCGGTCCTGCCGCAATGGCCAGGGCGCCCGCAGGGTGGATCCGAAGGTCCTCCGGGTGCAAGCCCTGAGGGCAGCGGCGTTGCGCTTCGTCCGGACGTCATCGCAACGGCGTGGCACGTCATCGAAGCGGCCGACCGGATTGAGGTTCGCCTTGCAGACGGCCGCATTCTTCCGGCCAGCGTGATCGCCCGGGATCCACCCAGCGACATCGCCCTCTTGAGTGTCGACGCAGATCTCGCACCGTTCGATCCGGCGTCCGACCCGGCACTCGCCGACCCGGTCTGTTCCATCGGCAATTCCTTTGGCCTCGGACTTTCCGTAACCTGCGGCGTCGTCTCGGCCGTCCATGTCTCGAACGCCGGCTTCAACGCGGTCGAGGATTTCGTACAGTCCGACGCGGCAATCAATCCCGGTGCATCCGGCGGTGCGCTCGTGGATCGGCAAGGCCGACTGGTCGGCATGGTTTCGGCGATTTTCGCATCGCAGGGCGACACCAGCACCGGGGTCGGATTCGCCGTGTCTGCCGAGCTTCTGTGGCGAGTAACCGAAGCCCTGCTCTCCGACGGCAAGGCAAGCTATCCATCGCCGGGTTGGAGGCTTGATGTGCCCCGCCGGGACCAGTTGGCACACCTGGCCGCGCCCGTGGTCACAGCCCTCCGCGTCGGAGGCCCGGCGGAAGAAGCGGGCGTTCAGAGGGGCGATCTCGTCGTCGCCGTCGGCGAGCGGCGCACAAGGAGCCCGCGCGACGCCGTATCGGCCCTTGCCATCCTGCCCGAAAGCGCGCCCGCGGTCGCACTGACGATCGTGCGCGGCAATGCCGAACTGCAAGTAACACTGCAGCTGCGTTCAGAAGCAATCATCGAAAGTGGCGTCGTTTCGCCGCAGGTCAGCCATGGAGACTGCCCCCATCCCGCATCGGTCTGCATCATGCGTCAGGCCGTCTTTCCAGTGTCCAGTTTCGACCCGATGGCCAGCGCTACCCGGATCGCTCCAACGCTGCTGGTCACCAATCGCCACGTGGTGGGCGACAGGACGGACGCGGTGGTGCATACGCCTGACGGACCACGCAGCGCGGAGGTCGTCGCGTCGGACTACCTTGGTGACCTGGTGCTCTTGAGTGTCAAAGGCCTGCCCGAAGGCGGGCATGTGCCGACCCTGAATGACAGCGCTGCCGGAACGGCGCAACTCTACGTGGTTGGTGCCGATGTCAGCCGCCAGGAAGTGCGGGTTCTTGACCCCGGATCGCTGATTGCCGGACCTGCCGAAGAAGCAGAGCTCGGTCGTATCCATGTCACGGCGCGAATGCAGCCAGGCTTCAGTGGCGGAGCCCTGGTGGACGAGAACGGCAATCTCGTGGGCATTGCCGTTGGTGGGGGCGAAGAACGCTACGAGGCAATCCCTCTGGCGCAGGTCGCCAGGCTGCTCGATGGCCGCAACACCGACGCGGCCCCCGAACTGACGGAATGGCTTGGCCGGGCCTTCGCCAATTGTGCGGGCCAGATCGATGCCGCCGCAAGTGGCACCAAGGTCGAGCCACAAACGGTTGTGGACATATGCTCGACGGCGTTCAATCAAGGCCAGCTCCTTGAAGCTGGCCGCATGCTTGCCAAATCTGGGTCACTTGACGGTGCGGCCGCGCTCCACGGGCAAGCCGTCCGCCAGACTCCGAACTCGATCAACGCACGCCTGTCGCTGCTTGCATCCATGCAGCTGGCCGCAAGGTTCGAGGACATGATCGAACACGCGCAATGGCTGATTGGGATGGCCCCGGATGATCCGCGGGCACTCCGCATCGCAATCCAGTCCGGCGTATGGGGCGACGATCCGGAACTGGCCGAAGAGGCTTACCGGCTTCTGCTTGATGCCGACCCGCGCCAGGCCCGGGCGGCCCGCCGTTTCATCGACAGCGCCCCGCCGGCGCCACCGCGTCGGAACTAGTTCGCGATGACGGCCAAGGGTGGAAAGGGGCAGCGAACCGTCACGTCCCCGCCAGCAACGTGGCAACTCGGCTCGCATTCAGCCTTGATTCCTAATCCCGGACCTCAGCTTTTGCTTCTTCGCGTTCATGCGGCGGCGCAGGGAATTTGTTCGCGCACTGCAACGCGGTGAATGTCCTGGTGGAGACACTCATCCGGACGCCGAAATGAATCGATGTCGCCTGACGAACTTGCGGATGTACCTGTGTCAGCGCGATGCAAGGCCTCCCGACGTCGCCATCCTGGGCCCGATCATCGAAATCCCCGCCTATGTCGTCATTCCGGCTTTCGTCCTGTTGCGCTGCACTTGCGACTGTCGGCACCTGCGACACCCAGATTGAGCGGATCCAGGCATTGCCCAAGTGTGGACGCGGCGGTCCAATCAGTTCAGCCGGTCGCCAGTCTCGACGTCGAACAGGTGAACCCGGTCGGGATCGGGCGACAGGAAGATCGGCTGACCCGGAGCAAGTGAGTGCCTTTCGCGAAAGACCGCGACAATCTCCTCTGCCTCGGTCCTGGCCACGACGTGGGTCTCGGAACCAGTCGGTTCAACCACCGAAACGGTTGCCGGCAACCCGTCTTCGGCAAGCGACAGGTGTTCGGGCCTGATGCCCAGTTTCACCTTGGCTCCATCAACCAAATCGACGCCATTCGCCACTGGAACTACTTGCCCCGTCATCTCTACCTCGATCTCTGTCCGGTCGCCGACTTTGACGGCTCCGTCCAACAGGTTCATTGACGGTGAACCGATGAACTCTGCGACAAAGCGGTTGGCCGGCCTGTCGTAAAGATCCAGAGGCGCGCCAATCTGCCGGATATGGCCGTTCTCCATGACGACGATGCGATCAGCCATGGTCATGGCCTCGATCTGATCGTGCGTCACGTAGACGGTGGTCGTCTTGAGGCGCTGATGCAGTTCCCGAATCTCGGCGCGCATCTGGACGCGAAGCTTCGCGTCCAGATTCGAGAGCGGTTCGTCGAAGAGAAACACTTGCGGATCGCGGACAATTGCACGCCCCATGGCAACGCGTTGCCGCTGACCTCCCGAAAGCGAACGGGGATAACGATCGAGATAGGGCGTCAGCCCCAGGACTTGGGCCGCCTGGGTCACGCGACGATCGACTTCGGACTTTTGCATGCGCCGCATCCGGAGCGCGAAGGCCATGTTGGATCGGACAGTCTTGTGCGGGTAGAGAGCGTAGTTCTGGAAGACCATGGCTATGTCGCGGCCCGCAGGCGGCACGCTGTTCACCACCCGGTCGCCGATCGAGATCGTGCCCGACGTGATGCCCTCCAGCCCTGCGATCATCCGCAAGAGCGTGGATTTCCCGCAGCCGGAAGGCCCTACCAGAACAACGAATTCGCCGTCCGGAATCGTGAAATCCATGCCATGGATCACTTCCACTGAACCATAGGACTTCCGTACATCGCGGATTCGAACTTCCGTCATGAGCCGCCTCTCCCGATTGGAGGCCACGATAGTGCAGGAAATTCAATTCTGTCCATCGCTACTTCGCCGATGCCTAGTGCCTCGCTTGACAGGATCGGATGACTTGGTGTCAACTCCAAGCCTGCAAGGGCCAGATGTGTGTTCGGGAGGTGTCAGAATAAACGGGTAGTGTGACGGCCCTCGAGAATTCCGTTCGGCACCCATTCGATGCCAGAAATTCCTGAAAAGCGAAAGGGAAGGAAATGAAGACAAGTGTCTACAATTACATGAAACGCGCCGGAAAGATCCAGCGCCGCGACGTGCTGAAAGGACTCGGTGCAACAGGCACGATGGCGGCATTTTCGGGTGTCGCGACCGGTGCAGGCGTACGCCCCGTCTGGGCAGCGTCGCATGGCAGCTTGCGCGCCGACATCCTGAAGATACCCGGCGTGGGCATGGGTTCGCCCACTGACTCGGACTGGCAGAAGGTCGGCGAAATGTGTCTCGGCCCGACCAAGGAGGTCGTCAGCGAGGGTGAATTTTCGGGCGTCGAATTGACCTTCATGGGGCTGAACAACCAGAACCTTCACAACTTCCTCTTCCGTGGATTCCTGAAGCCCTGGGAGGCCTATACAGGCGCGACGATCAACTGGATCGATCTTGCGCAGGCGGACTACAACGCCCGTCTTCAGCAGTCGATCGCAACCGGCACAGTGGATTTCGACATCATCGAGATGGGTGCACCGTTCGAGGGCGATGTCCTGGGCAGAGGCATGGCCTCGGTCATGCCCGACTGGGTCATGGACGTCATCGACATGGACGATTACGTGGGCTACCTGAAGGCGCCTGTCGGCACCTGGGACGGCAAGACCTACCGGATTTCGATCGACGGCGACTGCCACACTTTCGCCTACCGGACAGACTATTTCGGGGAGGGCTCTGTCACCGGTCGCGACGTTCCGGCGACCTGGCAGGAAATCAATGAAATCTCCATGGAACTCAAGGGCAAGACCGATCCGCTGACCGGACTGGATGCCCATGGCTATCTTGATCCACTCAAGGGCTGGGGCGGGTTCGGTTTCTATTTCCTTGAGAACCGCGCGGCAGCCTATGCCAAGCATCCAAACGATCCGGCATGGCTCTTCGATCCCGACACGATGAAGCCCAGGGTCAACAACCCGGCCTGGGTCCAGGCGATCCAGGATGTTCTCGACCTGATCGAGGCGGATGCCTACCCGGCCGACCAGATCAACGCCGACCCTGGCACCACCGCATTCCAGCAGTTCCTCGCAGGCACCGGCTCAATGCTCATGTGGTGGGGCGATGTCGGCTCGAACGCGCGTACGTCGGACACTTCAGTCGTGGGCGACGTGGTGGGTTTCGGCATCAATCCGGCTTCTGACCGTGTCTACAACGCGGCCACGGGCGAGTGGGAAAACACCATGAACGAGGCACCCAACATGGCCTATATCGGCTGGGGCGTGTACGTCATGGCAACGGTCGACAGTGACTCGAAGAGGCAAAAGGCGGCCTGGTCGGCGGCGGCGCATCTCGGGGGCAAGGATCTCTCGCTTTGGGCCTCGGCATATCCGTCC
>JAJEGW010000013.1 GCA_022819605.1 Silicimonas sp.
GGTCAGCAAGTGGCACCGAAGGCGCAAGGCCGCAGCCTGAAGGCCGAAAAACCCCGAAAAGGCAGGGGCCGCCTGCAACGGAAAGGCACGACTCCTTAAGGAAATGACGCCGAATCCTTAAGGAAATGCCATTGGGCGATCAGCCGGTCGACGTCGGCCGCGACCTCCGTCCCGATCGCCGTGGCGAAGGCCCCCCTTTTTCCGGCTCCGAAGCCCGCCTCTCCCTGCGCTTGGCCTCGGCCAGGGATTCGCTGGCCGCCACGAAGGCCGACACCGCGCCCCGGAACCGCTGGTACTCGTCCAGCAGGGACCGGGTCTCCTCGACCTCGTCCCGGCGAAGGCGCGTCGAGGAGACCTTGCCGTCGATCGACCGGGTCAGGATGGTCCCGGGATGACGCGCCGCGTCATCCTCGGCGCAGCGGCAGTTCGGCTTGCCGCAACGGGTGAGGTTCTCCTGCAGGGACCCCGGACGCATGTCGCCGATGGTCTGGAATTCCTCCCTGGCCCGGTCGCGGGCCTCGATGAGCTTTTCGATGTCTGCCATGTCGACTGTCCTGCTCCGTGATTATGGGACAGGGATCGCGCCCTGTCATCTGGTATAACTACATTATACAAGATGAGCGGGCAAGGCACAGTGCCTTCGTGATTCTCATGAAACCTGAACAAATTTGTCGTGCACCCATTGGCGTAGTCCAGGTTGCCTTCGAACGTGATCGTGCCGATGATTTCCGGATCGCGCCAGTCGAGGACCTCGAACTCCCTGAAGATGCGACAGATCGTGGCGATGGGGATCGTGACTTGCGTGTCCGTCTCGCGCTCCAGGCCGTGGCGCTCTATCAGGAGCTCGTCTCCGTACCGTGCGATGAAGTCCTGATCGGGATGTTCGGGAACCGAGACCCTGACCGTGCCTCGAATGCCCTCGGGGTTCTCGAAACCCGTCCGCAGAAGTGTCGCAAGGCCCTCAACGGCGGCGGCGTCCGTCTCGAATTCGGCGGTCGGGTAGGCGACGTTCATTTCGCGGCCTCCGCATTGGTCTTGCGCCGGTTGGCACCGATCCATCGGTTGACACGGCGCACCGAGCCGTCCGGGTTCCTGCGCAGGCTGGTCGCCACGTTGTCCGGGAAGACGTTGTTCCCGATGTCGTGCGTGAGCGCCCTGACGTTGCCGTAGGGCGCGATCCAGTCGTTGATGAACAGCCGGTCGCCGCACATCCATTCATCTTGGAACAGCGCCCGCCCGGTGGCATGGACGTCCGTCTCCACCTCCTTCGAGAGCCAGGCCCATGTGACCAGGGCCGTGGGGACGCAGTCTTCCGTGACATGGAACCTCGACTGCCCGCACCGGAGCGCCGGAAGGATCTCCGTCCGGAAGTAGTCCCCGAGCCTGCGCGTCCTATGGTACTCAGACTGAGCGAGAAGCTCGAGCGCATAGCCGACGCCGGCATAGAGGTCGATCCTCACCATGCCGCCTGGCGTGCCCTTGCGCTGCGCGGATGAAGCGTGTCAACGGCTCCCTTCACATGCAGGTGCTCTTCAAGCTTTCGTTGCAGGGTCAGGTGATCTCCGAACGGCGCCGCCTGGCGGTCGAGGGTCACGGGGCCGTTGCCTGGAGAACCGGACCAGGTGGCGTAGCCGATCGGCCTGCCGTCGCTGTCCAGCGCGAGGAATGCGGTGCGTTCCCGCCCGTGACGCAGCTGGCTTGCGTAGTAGTCCTCGATCCGCGCCTCGGAAGTGCCTTCCCAGAATTCGATGTCCAGCAAAGCTCTTGCGCCGAGCCTGCGATAGGCGTTCATGCGAGGCCTGTCCGCATCGGGTTCGGGCATCGGAGGAAGATGGTTCCGGATGTCGCCAGCCCTGTTCGCCATGGCCTCGACCGTCAGGTGCTTCATCGCGCCGCCGCCGCTCGCGAACAGGCAGCGGAATCCCTGCCTTGTGCGATCCTTGAACAGCTGGACGCTGGCGAGACGCGCGACCGGATAGTTCTGTCGGTAGCGGTAGGCCGTTCCCGGATCGGAGACGGCATCCGCCAGGGCGTCGAGGTCGGTACCCAGGTAAGTTGAGTTTTCTGCCACCCACGTTTGCAAGAGAGCCCTGAACAGCGCGGGATCGTGCCGCCTTGCATGGTCGACGAGAAGGAGTTCGCCCACGAACGCGCAGCATTCCCGTGCAAGGGGAGGCATCGCGTCGTGGTCCGAGAGGCGGATCTGCAGCGCATGGGCGCATTCGTGCGCAAGGCAGAGCAGGTCGTCCACGCCGCCTTGCCACCCGATGACAACCACGGGTGGACTGCCTCGTCCGGGATCGACCGTGTGCGGAATTCGCGGTCCGTCCTTCGGCAACGTCTCGAACTTGATGTCCTTCAATGCAGCCGCCACGTCCGTGTCGTCGAAGCCTGATGCAAGCGCGGGGAAGACGATTTCCGCGAAGCACGCTTCCCGTGCCGGAAGACTGACCGTGGCGTCCTTCTCGACAGGCGGGTCCGGCCAAGGGAATGGCTGCAACGCAAGCGCGCCCGCGCGACATGCCGCCAGAACGTCCTGGACAAAGGTCGCGTCCAAACCGTGAAGCTCGAGCCAGTCCTCAACCCGGTGCTTCATTCGGGTCTCGCCTGATGTATGGTGGCTCGCAGCCTGGCCCTTGAGCGTGCACCTGGCCTGGTTCGCGCTGACCAACGCGAACGCGCGCGTAACCGGAGATCCTCTGTTCGCCTTTCCGTTCAAAGTGAATGCCCCGTCAGGAGTGATTCGCCTATGCCTACCATAGCTGGGGGGGGGGGGGGTCAAGGGTTATTTTTAATTTATATTCAATTAGTTACGCTGACACCCCGCAGCAGGCCGTCTGACAGACGTTCGACCGCGTGGTCGTGGGTTGCTCGTCGACCCGCCATAATCGGTTGATTGCCAAAGGGTCGCGAATTCACGCCACCTCGCTGCAACGCACCTGCGAGGTCCCGGCATGCGGGTGAGGTTCAAGCTCCCCTGATCCTTTCGCCGCCACTCCGGGCTGTCGGCAGGTCTTCCATCATATCCTGGCCGAAGTTGAAAAATCAGTGCATCTGCACGACCTCTTGGAATCTTCCGACCGCGCGAACCAACGCCCGCATCACACGACATGCCGCCGCCAAAGACCCGTACGCCGAAGCAATGGTGGGAAAAGCAGGATTGATTCCCAAGGTCTCGTCGCACGTGCGATTGCACGTCTTCGCTTCTGCAAATCGCCCGATCTCGGCTGACCCGTGGCACGGCATTGACACGCGACCGGGCGCAGATTACCGGGACCCCATGACGTCAAGCCGAATGCGCAGCCGAACAGCCGTCGCATGCTAGGAATCGGAACCAGATTGCGCACTTTCCTTTTTTGCGCCCTTGCGTTTCTTTCAAGTCAGATCCCGTCACCGGCCCTGTCCCAAAACGACGAGTTGAACGACGCCAGGAGAATTCTGACCGGAGAGGCGGGAGTCGTCAGAAAATGGCAGGCCTCTCCTGAAATCGCCGTAATGCACGCCGGTGAATTCGACCTTGCCCACCTGAGGAAGACGATTGAATTCATAAACTCTCATGCCGGCCTCGGGATCGACGCGAACGTTTCGCAAAGGAACTTGAGCTCCATGGAAGGAAGTCTTTTCGGGGAGACACGGCTGGAGTATCGAAGGTCCGGAGGCGACAAGTCGACAATTGCAAGAGTCCTGTTCCCGGATGGCGAGTCGATGTCGGCCAGCATATTCGTCTACAAGCTCGACATTGCCTCATCTTCGCTGTTCCTGGTCCTGAGCCGAGCTGCCAAGGGAGCCCGGAGTCTGTCACGTCAGTTCGTTGAAGGAGTAACGCCCTGCTTCTTCTACGCGATGTCTCTGAGGAACGAGATAAGGATCGCCCACATATTCATCAGGGACGAACTTTCGGAAGAGGTTGAGAAAGCTTGCATATATGAAGAACTGGTCCAGGTAATGGGACTTCTGCACGATGCGCCGGGATCGGCACATTTCACGTTCGACAACATGGTTGCGCCAAAGTCCGACCCGCTGGACTGGAAGATTCTCGAGGCGCTGTATGCAGACGACGTTGCCCCGGGCGCCAATGTCGAGAAGGTTCTGAAAAATTACGTCGAGATTGAATGATCCGGTGGGTCTTCAAGAAACTTCCGGAGACCTGGTTGCATCATGACGGGTCGGATCGATCCGGATGTCCCCGCCTCGTGCACGTCTTGCGTGCATGTTCCTCACCCATGTCCCGCCACATTCGGACTCTTCTGCGGACTTGCCGTGGATCAGGCGTCAGCCTTCCCCTGATCCGCACCCGCAGAATGCGGCTTCCACGATCCTGAACAGCCCCAAGATACATTTTTTGGGATCGAAATGCAAATCCTCCGAACAAATACTGCATTCTGTCACGGAACTCGCGCTCCGGGTAGACCCGGAAGCCTTATAATCTGTGAACGACACAGAAAACCCGTCATCGTAGTGTCTTCCGCGTTAAATTATTGGCCAAGAAGGTGCTGAAATCCAATCGATTGGAGATCTAAAGCACTGCAAATTGGCAACTTTACCTCGGACGAGAATTTACGAGATTGACCACTTAGAGTAGGAATACAATAAGCTCTCGCCTTCCTAAAATTCGAAGTGCGCTCCAATATTCCAGAGTAGGGATTCTTCCAAAAATTTGAAATGCATACATTGGAGTTCTTTCCCGTCTTCACCTTAAATTCTGCCCCACTAAATCCATTGCCAACATCCTTATTCCCACGGTACTCAAAACAGTCGCTGTAAAATAAATCTAGTTCTCTCAAATGTTCACTGGCCGGCTGTTTCTTCCAAGCGACATCATCACAAAGAAATGTTCTTTGGGCCAGAGAAGAAAGCGCGTGGTCTTGCCTTCCAACTTCTATATCGCCGTCACTAATGGCCTGATCGAACAGTGCTCCTACACTTCCAATACTGCATTGTGCTTCACCATTTGCTGTGAATTCAAGATGCGTGTTGCACCACAAAAAGTTCGGGCAAAAAACTTGGTCGCGTTTTATTTCCAATAATTCTTGAATGGGAACCACAAGCACAGTGAGTATCGCGCTTGTTATGCATCCTCCAAGAAATGACAAAACCCTGCCCAACCAACGTTTCAATTTTGTCTTAATCTTACTTCTACAAGAACTCACAGACACTGTGAACTGCAGAGACCCACTTATCACTGATCGAATTTTCTCAAAAATTGGATTCATGGATACGTAAACTCTGACTCCTTTATCACTCAGGAGGTGAGAACTGATACGAAACACGTGCGATTAGATCACTTGTGGTTCCATTGTTTGGGAGGGAAATCACGACATGCAACCAACCAGAACTTGTATGTACGCATGAGACGTCACCTGAAACATTGCGCCAAACACCAGCTTCTCGTTCGTCCGGTTCAACCGAATTCTGATTTTTGAATCCATCCAAACAGTCGGAAAGTTCGGGCCACTCTGATTCAGAAATCTCCGAAATAATGATGTTAATCAGATCAGGATACAAATCCTCTCTGGACTCAAATGTAGACGTAGTGATGTAGTAAATTGCCGACTGTAGTTCATTTGGAGACCAATTGGACTGCGCTAGATTTCCACAGTCCGGACCAGTGCCATCCTGTAAGCAACGAACCTCGATTCTACAAATGGGCGTGTGTGATTGGGCGTTTACGCACAAACTGGCATTTGTAATTGTGGAATATCTGGCACTTCCTGCGTTTGGGCTTTCGGTCACTGGGCAGCTGCACTGTCCCCAAGTTGCAGGTTGTGCAAAGGCGATTTCACTTTTGCCAAGTAAAACAAGTGCTGCGATAATACAAGAAATAGACGCTCGTTGAAGCTGATTCAACGTGTATAGTGCATAGAATGCAAGGGAATTTCGCCTTTTCGACGGATGAAACACGCCCTTCCTGCTTTCGAAGAATTGGCAGTCATAGTGCATGTTTACATGTTCTTGAGTAGTTTCCTAGTTGGATCACGAGTGCCTTCCCCAGCAGCTGCGGCGTTTCACGAAGCACATTGAGTGAATAGGGCCATTGGCCTGCGCTTGTCAAGCTCGTGTCAACTTTCTCGAGTGTGTTCCTTGTTCCGGGACGCATCGAAGATTCCTCAACGACCTTTTTGCGTCTTTCACAACATCTACAGCTGACAGCCGGCCTGCCGACTCCAAGCTCCCGTGCAGGTTATCCTTTTTGCATACCCCGCTTCGAGGACTCTCCACGGCCGTCAGGGCATCGTCACCAACTCAAATCAACTCTGCGTCCTCCGCCACCCGCCTTCCCGCGCCTTTATGTCCCTTGCAACGCGCGTGTTGTGGCGCAAGATTCCGCAAGGCATGTATCTCAACGGATGGAAGCGTGACCAATGAAAGAGATTCCGTCGATCAAGCATTGGGACGTGTCCGCCGATCTCCTGGCCCTTGGCGGCGGCCACCGGAACATCGCGTATCGGACGGTTGGCCTTCGGCAGGACCTTGTATTCAAGTCGACACGTCGGCAGCCAGACGCGATGGAATGGCTGCTGCCGGTTCAGGATCTGGCAAGAAAGGCCGGCCTGATCGTTCCGCACATTGTGCGCAGCTGCAGCGGCAACCTCGTGGAAGCCGGCTGGACCTGTGAGGAATTCGTTAAGGGACGCCCGTTTGCGACAAACGAAGCGCCATGCATCCGCACGAAGATTGAACGGTTCCATTCTCTTGCGGCGAGAGTTCCGCAGCGTCCCGGCCAAGTGTCCGCTCAGGACCTGCTGGAAGCCCGCCATGGCGGCCACATCGACCTCGACACAATGCCTCGGCGTCTCGTCGACTCCTGTCGCGCCTCATGGCGCGAGCTGGCACGGCATCCCGGCACCATAGTCCACGGCGACTTCAATCCCGGCAACATGATTCGGTGTCCGAACGGAGATATCGCCTTGATTGACTGGGACGAGTGCCGACGCGACGTCTCGCTGTTTGATACGGGGCAGCTGGATTCAACTGGCCCGTCTGTGCAACGGGCTCTGCTTGCATGGGAAGTCGCGTGTTCGTGGAAGCTCGAGCCTGACCATGCCAAGGACCTCGCGGGCATGCTTTGACAACCGGGCCGGTCGTGCTGCAGGTCTGCGAGAGAATCTCCGACTCTTGCCACCGAGCATTGCCTTGCAGTGCAGCCAAGTGCCCAATCCGTCGAGGGTGCCGACTTTCGCGAGGCATCTGGAGTCATGGCCCTCGCACGACCTTGATCACCCAGTCGCAGTGCCGACGCCAATGTGAATGCATCATCGGATTCTGACATCGCGACACGCGCATTCAACGCCCCATCGCAGGTTGCAATTCGGAAGCGACTTCATGCGGTCAGCCAAGGCTCCAAGCGCTGCGAGAAATTTGCCTGAAATCAAGTCACTTGCCGTGACGTCACGTCTGGTTGGCGCGATGCGACTTGGAAGCATGCGCAACCACAGCACTTTGGCACCTTTCCATCGACATTGACATTCTGAATCCTGGCATTTGCCCCGGAGCGACAAGTCCGCTGTTGCAAGGCTGGCACATCAATCGCTTGTTGTCCGAATGCAAGGAGTCATTTGACGCTTGTTCACCGGACTCCATCTCTTTAGTCGAGGTTGCGTTTGAAGACGCGACGACTGTGCAGCATGCAGTTCGCGCCAATTCGGGGCAGGACACACTGCATGAAACTCACTGCACACTCTGCAGCAGAATCCGCGGATTCGGTCCGGAATGTGGCCATCGCTGATCTGCTCGATACGTGTTTCGACTCTGTGCATGGAGGCCGCACGTATTACAAGCAAGTCCCTCATGAGCGTCTACTCGTCTGGAGCGGCAGAGATCTCATCGGCCATGTGGGGATGGACTACAGGATGGTGCGCGTTGGCGAGGCCATCTTGCCCATTCTTGGGATCATTGATCTTTGCGTTGCTCCACCGGCAAGGAGGCAGGGAATTGGTGCCGCGCTGTTGCAACGGGCGGAGGAACGAGCGAAAGCACAGTCCTTTGCGCTTGCCATGGCCGACGACCAGAGACTCTACCACGGGACAGGGTACAGCCTGCTTCCTGCCGCGAGCGTGACGTTCCTGGCCATCGATGAGCTGCGCAGCCACAGCGTGATCCGCCGCGACCTCAGCGACATCTTCATGGTCAAGCAATTGGGTGGGGATGCGTGGCCCGATGGACAGATTGATCTCCTAGGCTACCTTTTTTGATCCTCAGCCGTCCAACTGCCTTCAGATCTTCTTGAGGGTCACCCTCACGCATGGCGGCGAACTCGTGCACCTCTCCGGAAGACCGTCGAGCTTCGCGACCGGCTGCTGCGACCGGCGCAAATGCCGATGCTCCGTCCCGCTGCCACGTACGACCATACCTACAGTGTTCTTCGACACGCCGAGCCCGCGCGCGATCCCAAGGGTCGACCAGCCCTTCAACATCTGCCACATTCTGATGCTCCGCAATCCGGTCGGCACCGGGCGACGATCTGGCGGAAGGCACCTCAGAACGACAGCGAGCGCGCATCCTCTTGGGCGCGCGCAACGCAAGGCTTCGACGCGGCCAACCGCAATGTGCCGTTTACACGGGCCATTGACTCACGACTGGCAGGCCATTTTCGACCGGGACGTGGCTCCCATTGCGTGGCTTCGCCCAGATGGCCTCCACCAAGCTCTTCACGATCTTCTTGCGTCTTTCACAACATCGTCGTGCCGTAGCCGACCTGCGTTCGCAGGCCTTGCATTTGTTGATCTTTCCGCACGTCCTGCATCGCTGCCTCTCCGGGCCGTCATCGCATCGAAACCGCTACGGTTCGATCCCCGGTCCCTCGCTGTCCGCCGGATGCCGCGGTTCACGGATTTCGACGCTGGCGTCGCCGAACCGATCTTTCCGCTTGTCAGGTTCCGGCGGCATCGAGCCTCGCCGGCAAGGTTTCTGCACGAACCGATCGCAGGAGGACGGACCCCGTGCCTAGGAACGGGGCCGGGGCCCTAGGCCCTGTTCGAGTGCGGACCATGTCACGACCGACACCAGAAGCACGCCGACGGCCGACACGTGGAACGGCAGCGCTATCGCCACTCCCCGCCCCAGGGAGTCCTCGAAAGCCCTTACGATCAGGCCGCAGCCAATTATGCCCACAGGCATGAGAGCCCAGGCCACGAGCCGGTACAGGCTGTTGACCCGCCCGCGCATCTCGTCCGGAAGGGCGCGCTGCCGGAACGAAACCGACACCGTGTTCCAGACCAGTCCGCTGAAATTGAACAGGAAGCACACGAACGCAAGGCTCCACGTGCCTGGCGCCATCGCCATGCAGAAGAAGCTTGGGGCGGAAAACAGCAAGGCGTACCGGGCGGTGCGTCCCGGACCCAGCCCGGCAACGATCCCGTTGCCGAACCAGCCGCCGAACGCCCCGCCCAGGGCGCCGACCGCAAGCACGGAACCGTAGTCGAACGACGATCCGCCCAGGTTCTCCTGGACGTGAAGGATCAAGGCCGTCAGCGACATCATGAAGAAGAGGTTCCACGCCCCGGCCACCGCAGCAAGCTTCAGCAGGACATTGTGCGAAAGCAGGAAGCCGGTCGCCTCCCGGATGTCCTGCCACCAGGTGGACGGACGCCTGTCCAGCGCGAAGCTGCCGCTGACCCGCAGGAACGCCGCCGCTCCAAGGCCGTACAGGAGCGCCGCCGCCCCAAAGGGCATCCAGGGAGCCCAGATCAAGAGGGCACCGCCCAGCATCGCTCCGACCAGGGAGTTGCACACCAGTTCCACCGCCCAGTTCCGGCCGTTTGCCCTTTCGAGCGAACCGGACCGCACGATTGAAGGCAGGATCGTCTGCATGGCATTGTCCCGGACAACCTCCAGGATTCCCGCGACAAGCGCAGCCGAGACGAGAGTGGCATAAACTGGTAGCGAACTGACCCCGGACTCCGTCGCCGTACCGAACGGGACATTGAGGTACACCAGCCCGCAGAACGCGGCCAGGAGCAGGAACCGCGCAATGTCCGTTATCATGATCAGCCGCTTGCGGTTGAACCGGTCCGCGATCACTCCGGCAAGCACCGCAAAGCCCAGCCAACCAACCCTGACCGTGAAAGGCACTGCCGCAACAAGAACGGCGTCACGGGTGAGCAGCGACGCGGTCCAGGCCCAGCAAACCAAGAGCATGCCGTCGCCGATGTTGGTCGATGCGGTCGAGATCAGCGAATGCCTGAATGCGGGCGGCAGGATGTCTTCGCCGCCGCTCATCCGCACCCCGCGCAGTCGCCGCCCCGCTGAGAGCGCGCCCTGCCTGTTCCCGTCGCCGGAAGCTGACCGATTCCTGACACCGTAAGCTGCCCTCCCGTCAATCCGTTGGACATTGCCGAACCCGGTTCGGTTCGCGCCGTGACGGTATCGCGGTGCTTGACGGACGCGTCACTGCCACCCGCCTAGTTGCCGACTCAGAGCTGCTTTCTCAACGGTTGCTTGAGATTGAACGGGCGACAGTGACGGATCGTCCATACCACATGGCATTCAAATAGAAACCCGGGGATCTCCTTCTTGAATGCACGGGCGACGCATGCGTCGCATTGACGGCATCGCCTGCGGAGAGGTCCATGCAAGGGCGCCGAACGCGGCAAGGCGCTGCAAGAGACGGTCCGCGTGGAATGCTCCGAGCGAGCATCCGGGGCCTGCCGCCGCATGGCCGGAGCTGCAGCCTGAAGGCACCCGTGCTGCCAACCCGCGGCCCGCCTTCCGGACGCCGCCGTCGCGCCAACGTGCTGCGCGCGCAAGCCGCCGTCCTGATGCAGCGGGCATACGCAGTCATGATCCCGGACGCCCGGAGGCACTGGCGTCGACAATGCCGAGCCGGTCCCAATGCTGCCAGTCGAGAAATTCGGCAAGGAACCCTGCTGAAGCGAGATCCAGGTCTTTGTCCTGCTGCTTCCTCTTGGCTGGTGTTCGAGTTTTGATCTCCTCTGCGTGCCAGTTCAACGAGTGGATGCGGCAATGCCATGGAAAGTGAAATTTGCCTTGTGGCCCCTATGTCAGTCGCTTACGAAATTCACTCTCCGCAGCGACGTTGTCGTCGTAGCGGATTCCTACGGCGAGCGAACCATTGACTCCGGGAGGTTGCGACACAATGACGGCTGCGGACAAGGTTCGATGCGGGGAGTGCGGACAGGTCAGTGGATGAAAAGCTTGGTGCCAGACAAGTTGCCTGCCGGATCTGCGCATCTCGCAAGAGGGCTGCGAACAGATTCGCCAGGCCCCGTCCTGAACGGGAACCACCCGTCCGCTGTTGCTGAAGACGGAGTTGCTCGACCGTGACGCTTCCTGGCGGACCCGCAGAAAAGCTCGGCAATCGCTACGAAACGTGGTGGACCGTCTCTGAACTTGTGCGAATGCTTCGCGGAGAGACCGAGGCGATCCGCATTGAGGATCCGGGTGCGGACAAGGCCGAGTTTGTCGTAACCATTGGTCCCGGCTCTGGCCGTGAACTACATCAGGCGAGGCGAAGTCACCCGAACGGAAAGTGGAGCCTCTCCAGTCTGCAGCATGATGGTCTTTTGCGCGCGATGGGCGAGCAGTTGGCTGACCCCAAGGTTCGATTCGTCTTTGCCTCGGGCAGCGACGCCAGGGAGCTTGAGGAGTTGTGCGCCTCCGCAAGAGACGCGCATTCGCAAGAGGAATTCGAGAGCTGCTTCCTCGCGGCCCAACGTCGGGCTGCGGGCTTCGACATCATATGCAAATGCTGGCAGTGTGGTCCATCAACTGCCGTTGACCGCTTGCAAAGGATCGACGTCCGGACGATCGACGAGCGGGGACTGGAAGACAAGGTGATGTTGGGTGTGCAGGTCCTGTTTCTCGGTCAGCCTGCAGCGTTGGTCCAGGACCTTCGATTGATCGTTGCGGACTCGGTTCACCGAACCTGGACGCGATGTGCACTTGCCCAACAGCTCGAATCAAGCGGTCATTCAAGGCGACATGTGGTCAGTCCTCAAAGTGCCTTGGCGGCCGTAGAGGAAGCGACGAACCGGTATCTCGACAGACAACGGAGCAGGCTCATTCACAACGCGCTGATTCCGCGCACCGCAACGCAATCGTTGCTGGCAGGCATGAGGGAGACAGCGACTGACAGTGTCCTGACAGGCAAGGCCGGTTCGGGCAAGTCGGGTTGCGTGGTTGAACTCGTGGACGACCTGCGGGAACGGGGTCTTCCCGTACTGGTCTTTCGTCTTGATCGCGTGCCGTTGGCATCGAACGCGACAACCACCGATTTGGGAAAGTGCCTTGCGCTCGAAGAATCCCCGGTCCTGGTGCTCAAGGCGGCTGTCGAGGCTGCAGGACGGCCTGGCGTCCTCGTCATCGACCAACTGGACGCTGCGAGCACCATGTCCGGTCGGAGTTCCGGCGCGTTGGAGTTGGTGGAGCAGCTGATTCAGGAGGCGCGCGGATCGAGTTCAGTCATTCACACCGTAGTGGCTTGCAGGGCATTCGATTGGCAGCACGACCACCGCCTTCGCCGCCTTGTTCCGCCCGATTCCCACGCTCGGGTTGACGTTGCCGAGCTCTCGGTGGACGAGACCAAGTCTGTTCTGTCTGACGCCGGATTCGACCCCAAACATTTTCGGGAACGTCAATTGGAGCTTCTCCGGCTCCCGCAGAACCTGTCCCTGTTCGTCGAGGCCGACTTCGATGCGTCCAGCGTGCCGAATTTCGCAACGGAGAAAGCGCTCCTTGACCTCTACTGGGAAGCCAAGCGCAAGGCGGTGAACGGAGAGCCTGCCGCTGTTTCGGGCATGTGGATGCAGGTGATCGAGGTTCTCTGCAATGAGATGACTGCGAGGCGGCAACTCTCGGTGCCGAAGGAAGCCCTGGACCACATTTCTCCGACTTACCGTGACCGCATGACATCCGAGGGGGTGCTCACGTCTGATGGAAACCGTTACGGATTCGGTCATGAGAGCTTTTTCGACTACTGCCATGCACGGCTCTTCGTCAGAAAATCCGAATCGCTGGTCTCTTTCCTGACGCGCTCCGAGCAGCACTTGTTCCTGCGCGCCCAGGTGCGCCAGATCCTGACCTATCTTCGCGACTCGGATCGCGCCCGATACGTGCAGGAGATCGCGGGCCTGCTGTCTGACGACAAAATCCGGGATCACCTCAAGGAACTTGCCTTTGCGCTTCTTTCCGAAGTCCCGGACCCGCAGGAGGACGAGTGGACGATATGGGAATCCTGGCTCGACCCCATCGTGACGGCCGCTCGGACAGGAGAGCCCGAATCCAATCCGCTCTCAGCACATTCCAGCCCGCTCTCAACTCTCGCGTGGAGGAAATTCGTCAAGTCCGAATCCTGGTTTGAGTTCGCCGAGCGACGCGGCACAATCGAGCACTGGCTGGGTTCCGAACGCACCGGGCTGATCGATCTCGCCATGTACTGGCTCCATGCCAACCACCAGGCCTTTCCCGACCAAGTGGCGATCTTGCTGGAGCCCTATGCGGAGGCTTTCGGCGATTGGCGACAACGAATGAAGGGATTCATGCAATGGGCGCAGGTGCACCAGAGCCGCCGCCTGTTCGACCTCTTCCTTCGCCTGGTCGACGACGGCACGCTCGACGAGGCACGTGGCCCGATCGGATCGGACGGCACGTTCTGGGGCATTCTCCACGGTGCAGTCAAGGACCGTCCCGACTGGATGCCTGAAGTTCTCGCCCTTCGGCTCAAGCGACTCTCGAGTGACGTTAAGGCCGCAGGGGAAGGTGCGAGCAGAACCGATCTCATTGGCCATGATCGAACCATGAACGAACTGGTGGAACGGTCCGCGGGGTCGTTTCCAGCACGGTACGTCGAATGCATTCTCCCGGAAGTGCTCGCGATCTCGGACGCCACTCTGAACGAAGCCGAACCGCCGCGACGTGACCGCGTCTGGGGATATCTCATCAGGTCCGAGCATCCGGACGGCGGACAGGCCGTGCTCGAAGGGCTGGCCGGAGCGCTTGGCGCGCTTGCGCGCGACGAGACAGTGGACTTGCTAGGCAAGATCGCAGATTTGCGTCACCGCGAAACGCACACCGCCAATCTCCTTCTCCTGGGCATCTACACTGCAAGTCCCGAGCGATTCGCGGAGGAAGCCGTTTCGATGTTCTGTGAAGAACCATGGCGATTCGAGTGCGGATATTCCGAGAGTCCGCAATGGTGCGCGATGGAATGCCTGCGGGCAACGTTTCCGTGCTGCACGCTTGAGAGCCGCGCAAAGGCGGAAGATACAATTCTCAGCTACTATACCTCCTTTGAACGAAGTCGCCAGGGATCAAGATCCAGAGGTTACGCCCAATTCTCGTTGCTGTCCGCGATTCCGGCGGAGCATCTCAGCTCGCGTGCCAGCCAGCGCTTCGCCGAACTCAAACGAAAGTTCGGTGAACCGCAAGGAAAGCCAGCAGTGATGGAGGCAAGTCTGATCGGTTCTCCGATCGAAAGGGACGGAACGGACAGGATGACCGACGACCAGTGGCTGCGTGCAGTGGCAACGCACCGGTCCGACTCTCCGTCGTTTTCGCGGGGCGAACCAAGGGGGGGCGCATTTGAGTTGGCGCAGGCCCTCGGATCACGTGTCTCTGAGGAACCAGAACGCTTTGCGCGCCTCAGCCTCAGATTCCCCGCCGACACGAACCCGAACTACCTGGTGAGTGTCCTTGCCGCATTGAAAGGTGCCCCAATCGAGGTCGACCTCAAGCTCCAGGTGTGCAGCAAGGCCCTTGACGAAGCGCCCGACCCTTGCGGCAAGGCGTTGGCAGACCTTCTTGGGAGCATCGAGGAAAGGCTGCCGGACGCAGCCGTGGAGATGCTGAATTGGCTCGCGACGGAACACGACGATCCTTCGCGGGAGCATTTGCGAGACGATGCCCCGGCGGACGGGCAGCACTTTGGTGGCGACATCCAAGGTCACGGCATCAACACCACACGCGGCAGGGCTGCACTGGCCATTGGCCAGGTCATCCGTCGCGATGCGACATGCATCGAACGCTTTCGGCCGACGCTGTTCCGAATGGTTCGCGACCCCAGTCCGGCTGTCCTTTCCTGCGTGGCCGGATCGCTCCGGATTCTTGCCTGGTACGAACCGGAGTTGGCGTTTCTTCTGTTTCAAGACATGGATCTGTCCGAAGAAGGCCTGCTTGCAACGCGCCCTGTGCGGACATTCATCAAGGAAAGACTTCCGGATCAGTTCTCGGAACTTCGACCGCATCTGGAGCGCATGCTGCGATCGCACGAAGCAAAGGTCTGCGAGGCAGGTGCCCGATTGGTGTGCATCGCTTTCCTGTCAGATCAGGATGCAGGTGATCTGGTCGACGAAGCATTTCATGGAACGACCTGTCAACGCCTTGGCGTTGCCCAGGTCGCTGCGGCCAACATAAACCTTCCTGGGTGCAGACGCTGGTCGGAAGACTCTCTCAATGTTCTGTTCAATGATGAAGACAGCAAGGTTAGGAGCGCGGCAGCTTCATGCTTCCGTCAACTCGACGATGAAGACCTGGATGAGCATGGGGAACTGATAGGGGCTTTCTGCGACAGTCGCGCCTTCCATGAAGATTCCTATGGAGTGATTCGTCTCATGGAGGCCTCTTTGGGACGGCTGCCGGGAATGACGTGCGTGGTATGCGAGAAGTTTCTGGATCGCTTCTCTGCCGAAGCCAGGGACATCCGGACGGCCCGTGCCGGCAACGCATTTTTTCTTGCCAAGCTCGTGTTCAGGACCTACCAGCAGCACCCGAATGACGAATGGACGCCGAGGGCATTGGATCTCATCGACCGTCTGTGTCTTGAAGGGATTGGCGATTCGGGACAGCAACTTGAGCAGTTCGATCGATAGTGCTGGCTTGCCATGGCACCTCCCACGACGAGGGCTGGCAGCGAGCGGTGCCACAACATTGCCTGGGCATGGCCCTTTGAAGTTGAATTCGCGATCCGATGCCCGAGCCGTGGCAGAACCACCCCGGATCCGCTGTCATCACGGCCCCTCCGGGCGTTTCCCCGAACTCGCCACTCAACACCAAAGACGAGAAAATACGTCGTACCCTTCGGAATTTCCCTCACTGCACACATCGTCGGGACGCTCTTGGCTGAAAAGAAGTTTTCGCTGGAAGGAGGAAGCTATGGGAATACGATGCTTGCACGACGCCGAGGTCCGAAGACCTGCTGACCGGCAAATCTGCTCGGCAACCCTGAAAATTGCAAAAAATCACAGTAAATTAAGGGGTTCATAGTTGCTATTCCACTCCGCTGTACGAACGAATATTTGGGGGCCTCTATATACGTGAGTGACCACTTTCTGGCGATGCGTAGTTATGGGCTTGTATCGCCGCGCGATTTTTCGCCGGCTTCCGCCAGGCGTTTCTTCTTGAGCAGCCGCATGGAAGCTGCGTCGTTAATGGCCTGTTCAGAGGCCACCTTGGCTTTCATGTAGTCACTGGTCTCAACCGGCTCCGGAATGGGTTGACTGTCAAGCCAATCAAGCCACGCATTCTGTTCGTCCGTAAGATTTTCGGCCTTGGGCATTGTCAGTTTCTTTCCCTGTGCGCCCGCCTTGGTGCAATCCCTGTATCATGGCCGCGCTAGTCGGCTTCCTGCAAGTGTCTTCACTCATCATCGCGCTTCGGCGGCGTGTTCATTACCGCCCGCATGATGTTTTCCGGCGTGTCGGGAATCAAGTCAGGCATAGGCTTCTCGACCGGACGGCCATGCCCGCGTTTTGGTTCGTCTGCTGTTCCATCTGCAGTCATCGCCGTCTCCGCTTCTTCTTGCGCACTGCCAACGGTGCGCACATTTTCTCATACAGCCCGAACAGGTGTTCCACGCGCTCACGCTCGGAATTGAACCCGCCGCGAAGATAGAGACGATCAACGGCGCGGTCCAGCGCTTGATGCGCCTTGCGCAGCGTTGAAGGCATCAGGTCCGGGTCGTAGAGGTCGGCCAGAGTCGCGTCGGGATGTGTGGCGCGTGCGTCGAGGATCGCTTGCGCGGTCTGTTCCAGTTTCGACGAATCCGCGCCTTGGGGCGGCAGCGGGAAGGTGTTGTAGTTGACGCCCACGGAGTACTGGTAGCGGCTTTCCAACCGTCCGCCGATATGACGTGTCCATGCCATGTGCATGGCTGAAGTCAGCAACGCGAAGTCGGCGAGAGTCGCGTTCGCCAGAAGGCGCAACTTGTTGCTTGGAATCGTCGGCGGCTTCAACCAGCCGATAGGCGCATATTCTCGACGTTCCGAACTGACTTCGGGAACCACCAGGAACGGCGCGGTGGGAATGACGTTGACCTGCCAGAGCGTCGGTGTGTCGGCCAGCTTCAACGTGGACTTGCGGTTGCTACCCTGCCGAAAAGCGCGAACGGCGGCGATCCGTTCCCGCACATGGGGCAGCCGCGCCAGCACTTCCGGCGGCGCGCCGTGCAGCGCCAGAATCCAGCGGTCGCCGCCCTGCAAGTACTCCCGAGCCCCGATGAACGGTCGGAGCCAGAGAGCCGCATCCGGCTCTTCTTCCAGAAACGCGGCACGTTCCGCCGCGTCGAGGATGTAGTGCCCACCGTCAATTGGCTGTGAGCCAGTGAGAAGCTGTGGCATCCCATTGATCGGCGCGCTTTCCTCCCGCACCACCAGATGCGGGTCCGACAGCCCGCCCGCATCGAACAGGTACGGCGACAGCACCCCATGTCGGCTTTCCTCCGGCTCGCCGTTGATGTCGGTGTAGCCGAACAGCCGTTTCTCCGGTCGCGCGGCCTTCCGCCGGTCGAGACCGAGAATGACGACATGGACATGCGCCTTGCCGCGCGCATCCGATCCCCACGCGAATGTCCGGTGCGCGAAGGCGATCTCCAGCTTGCAGCGCCCGAACAGGACCGGCCAGAGTTGCGCGACCTGCTCGCCCGCCGTGATTGAGTTGGTCGCGACGAAGCCTATTCTGGCTTCGCTTCCCTTGACGTATTCTCCTGCCTTGATGAACCATGCGCAGACGTAATCGAGCGTCCCGCCGCTTTTGCCGAGCGCCGCGATCCCGCGTACCTGCGCCCGCTGCTCCGCCGTCTGGTATTTCGCGCCCACGAAGGGCGGATTCCCCAGCACGAACGAACACTTGCTTGTCGGCAGCAATTCGGACCAGTCGGTTTCAAGCGCGTCGCCGTGGATGATGTGCGGCGACTTCTCAAGCGGAATGCGGGCGAAGTTCCAACCAAACTCCAAGCTCAGCCGGTTGTTCATTATGTGATCCATCATCCAGAGCGCGGTTTCGGCGATCCGCGCCGGAAACTCCCCGATCTCGATTCCGTGGAACTGATCGACATCAACGCATGACAAGTCAGTTGTGAACGCATGAGTTTGCCGGCCATGTAGCGTCTTCGGGTATATCTCCTTGAGAACGTCAATTTCGAGTTGCCGCAATTCCCGATAGGCGATGATCAGGAAGTTGCCGCATCCACAGGCCGGATCGAAGAATTTCAGTTGCCCGAGTCTCTCTTGGAACTGCTCCAAGGACTTCGTGCGACCACGCCCCTTGCGTGACTTGATTTTCGCGAACTCCGCCCGCAGGTCGTCCATGAACAGGGGTTCAATGACCTTGAGAATGTTCTTCTCGGTAGTGTAATGCGCCCCCTGCTTGCGACGTTCCTTGGAGTCCATGACAGACTGGAACAGCGATCCGAAGATCGCGGGCGAAATTCCCGACCAGTCAAAACGGCAGGCTTCAAGAAACGCATCGCGCATTGCTGCGTCAAACGAGAACGTCCGCAGGCGTCCCTTGAACAGGTCGCCGTTGACGTAGGGGAAGCGGGCCAGGTCTTCGTCAAGCGTTGCCGTGCGCTCGCTTTCCGGCGTGTCCAGCACTTGAAACAAATAATCGAGCCAAGATCCGAGATCGGCACCGTCCACGCTCGTGCGCGTCTCCACGAAGTCCAGGAATATGTCTCTTGGCTCGAACACCCCGGTATCATCTGCGAACATGCAGAACACGAGCCGAACGAGAAACCGCTCAAGATCGTGCCCCTTGTGCCCCGCGTCCGCAAGCGCGTCATGCAGCTTTCCGACCAGTTCCGACGCTTCAATGTTTGCAGGATCCTGATCGCGGAACGTTCTTCGCTGAACGCCAAGGATGAAGCCGAACGACTCCACGTTGTCGGGCAGTTCCGCAAGCGGGAATGAAACTGTCACCCGTTCGTCAAGATCGCGTAATTCAAAGGTCTGAAAGTCGCTCACCAAGATGTAGCGGGGACGGTCGCGTTCCGGCAGCGCGTCGAAATACTCGCCTGCCTGTTCGTACGCCACCGCCAGGTCGCGACCTGCACTTTTCTGCTCGACAATCAGGACGCCCGGCCAGAACAGGTCGATGAAGCCGGAACTGTTGGTGAGTTTCGAGACGCGTTCCTCGAAGCGGGCAACGTCACGACGACGTTTCCCGAACACCTCAAAGAACTCGTTGTAGAAGCTCTGCGTCTCGCCTTTCTCGTAGGCCGCGTCCTGCCAATCTTCCGCAAAGGCAGCGGCCCGAACGCGAACCTCGTTCCACGAGAGGCGCATCAACGCGGTCCGCTTGGCAAGCCGTTGCCCATCTTGAGAAACTTGTAGGGAAGGGACCGACCTTCCATGTTCGCCATCATTTCGCGCATCTGCTCAAGGGTGTCTTCTTCGCGAACGTTGTGACGGCCTGCAAACTCTTTGACGCACCGATGCAGGTGCTTGGGTGACATCTTCTGGTAGGTGCCGTCGAAACCGCGCTTTAACATCGCCCAATGAGACTCCATGCCGTTCATGTGAGCCATGCCCCGGACATACTCCCCAACGCTGTGATTGACGCTCTCGTGCGCCCTGTCAATCCCGACATGCGCGGGCAGCGTCATCCCTGTAGACCTCCGCCTCCGGCGACGGGAACGCCAAGATCCTGCATGCCGGGGCGGAGTTGCAATTGAGGCAAGTGCTGTTGAAACAAAAAGTGTCACGGCTTTCGAGTCTTGGAGTCGCTTCCGCACCCCGTGAGATACCTTTTTCCCGCTCTGAAAATTGCTGTGTCCACTAGACCGACTGGGAGCATGTGGAGTGATGGTCAAACGCAACCATCCGGGGCCCGTGCGGCGAACGCAGCGTGTTGACAATTCAGGCGCAAACAGGGCTGGTTCGGGCATCCCCTCTCATTCAACACCGTCAAGAATCTACACGACACATTTCACATTCCAGGGATGGCCGATGGACCCAATGCAAGAACGCCACGGGTTTCTGCAGCACGTTGGAGAGTTCCGCCCCGCCGAGCGCGCTTGTATGCCAATCCACGATACGCTACGCGGAATCATGACTCTCCCGTTGAATTGGTAATCGAAGTGGCTGACGTCAGGAAATCCAGCCGTTGTCGTGATGACGTGCTCGCAGTGTCGGAATGGAGAGTGAACCCACTACGGTATCGAATGAAATTTGCGCGAACGAGTCAGGAAGAGCAGCGTTCAGCGAAATCTCGGAGGTGCCGGTGGACGGAGGTCGAACTTGATTGACTACGGGGGAGCACGAGGCTCGAACACGGGAGACGACTTCCATGAGCTCTGGGCGACCCGGCAAGCAATTCGCCTCCTGTCAAATGAGGATGGTCTAAAGGCGATCGCCGTCGAAGGAGTGGGATGCCGCGATGAAGCGGGCTTGCCCGGTGATACGTGGGACGGGGTGGATTGCACCCTGTACTTTGGTGGCCAGGATGCAACTGGGGCTGACCATGTCCAGATCGAACAGCTGAAGTATTCGGCAGCCAATCCGAACAGATCGTGGACTGTCGCACGCTTGGTAGCTGGCCAGCGTGGCAAGTCGGTCATCTCCCGGTTGGCGAAGGCGTGGAAAGGGCTGACAACGCCTGACTCCAGTTCCACGCCGGTGCGCGCGAACCTGATCAGCAACCAGCCCGTCGAAAAAGACGTGGTTTCGGCGGTGAAACGAGCGGCCGCGCCATCCTTGACTGTCCCTGAACGCAAGCCAAATGCGAAAGCACCACCGGAAATCCGCTTGGCCTACGCCGCAGGGCTGAACGCCGACGACTTTCGCGAATTTGCATCCGCACTCCATATCGAAGCCGGCACGGGCTCCCGTTTCGCGCTCGAAGAACTGGTGCTCCGGGCGATTGCTGAATGGACGGATCAGGATGTCCAGGGAGTGGTTACGGGACTGAGACAATTCATCCGACGCCAAATGATGCCCGAAAGCGCGGGCGAGACGATCACCCGAGAGTCGGTCCTGCTGCAGCTTGGCGTGTCTGATGTGCTTGCGCTGTTTCCCTGTCCGCCGGAAATCGCCTCGACGATTGCGCCGGTCACTCGCGCACCAGTTCGGGAAGCTGTCGACATGCTCCGTTCCGGGGTTCAACAGCTCTGCCTGCACGGGCGCGCGGGAGTGGGCAAGACAACCGCCTTGCAGGAAATCGAGGAGGCGTTGCCTCCAAGCTCCGTCATGGTGAAGTATGACTGCTACGGCGGCGGTCGATACCTGGATCCCAGCGCGCTGCGTCACCGTTCTCAAGACGCCTATGTTCAGCTTACGAACGAGCTTGCAGCTCGGCTCAGGTTGCCGGTGCTCCTGAGCCCTCGCCGCGGCTCGGATGTCCTGCGCCTGTTCGCGAACCGGTTGAAGCACGCTGCACAGGCGCTGGCCGCCCAACATCCGGACGCTCTGATCGTTGTCGCCGTCGATGCGGCGGACAACGCAGTCACCGCCGCACAGGAAAGGAGTCCCGTTGAAGAGTCCTTCATTCACGACTTCGTGCGATTGACCGAGCTACCAGAGAACGTTCGCTTCATCGTAACCGCCCGAACTGGACGACTGGAGAAGCTGCAGTTGCCGCGTTCATATCGTGCCACGGAAATCGAGCCGTTCAGCCGACAGGAAACGAACGAACACGTTGCTCGGGCGTGGCCCGATGCACCTTCTTCTTGGATTGACGACTTTCACCATTTCTCCAACGGCGTTCCCAGAGTGCAGGATTACGCACTCAACTTGGACGGGGAGCATCCGCGTGCGGCTCTCGACCGCCTGAAACCTCACGGAGAGTCACTTGAAGACATCTTCAAACAACAGTTTCTCCAAGCACTCACCAAGAGCGGGTCTTCCGACGAAGTGGCGCGCCTGTGTGCCGGGCTGATCGTCTTGCCTCGACCGGTCCCCCTATCGGACCTAGCTGCGATCTTGGAAAGCACCGTTCCGCAACTCACCGACATCTGTACCGATCTCGCGCCGGGCGTTCGCTTGCAGGGCGGCGCCGCCACATTTGCCGATGAGGACTTCGAGGCTTTCGTGAGAGCCGAAGGCGGAACCGAGCTTCCGCGGACAAGAACACACGCGGCGAATTGGCTGCTTTCGCGTGCCGCCCATGACAGTTATGCGGCGTTGCACGTGGCATCTGCGCTCGTTGCCGCCGGTCGTGGCGAGGACTTGCTGAACCTCGTGGAAGCGGAACCAGCGTCGGCCACCGTGATTGAGCCAGTCTTGCGCAAGGAAGCGGAACTGCAACGCCTGCGTCTCGCGATCAAGGTTTGTCGCGAAGCCGGAAATGTGGCGCGTGCGCTTCGCTTCGTCCTTATCGGAGCGGAAGGCATAAAGACCGAGACAGCGGTGCGCCGGCTGCTGTCAGACAATCCGGATCTCGCCGCCCGATTTGCACCAGAGACCGCCAGGCGACTGATCCTTTCCGATGCCGACCTCGTCGAGCGACATGGGCCTCTCCTGTTTCACAAGCTCGCCGTCGATGCGGATCGGGGCGATGCGGTCTCCTATCGGGAGGGTCAGCGATTTCTATCAGCTTGGCTACAAGCGAGAGAACAAGATCGTCGGAAACAGGACGATGGCTGCCACAAGACATGGAAAATCACCGTCTCGGACATATGCAGCGCAGTGGAAGCGGCGCAGAAGCTGGAAGGTGCGGCAGAATCCCTGTGCACACTTCGAGCCTGGACTCCAAGGCGTACCGTCCTGGAGGTCGGACTGAGGCTCCCTTACCGACTGATAGCCGAGGGATGCCGTGAGAACGTCGAGGCGTTTGTGGTCGATGACCATCTTGAACCGCTCGCTTCCCTTTTCCTCCTGGTCCCGTTGGCACTCGCCGGCCGCCCCGTAGACATTCAACAGGTGTCTCGCGGACTCGAACAGCTCGTGCACCGCAAGTTGAAGGTGAAGCGTTTCTTCGACTCCTTCCACTCTTCCCGAGACGCAGCGTCGTGCCATGCCCAGGTTCTTGAAACAGCGCTGACGGCCTGCGAGATTTTGACGTTTGAGCGCGCGGCACCAAAACTCGTAGACGGGATTCTGGCTGACTTTCTCGATCCTGAACTGCGTTGGATCGAGAAGTTCCATGCGCATCAGACGCAGAAGCTGGACCTCCTCTTCCGTGCGTACGCGTTGAGAGAAGCACGGGCCGGACGCATGCCGGATGCCCAGACCGTATTCGAGCCACCTCCGTCACCGCCGTACGAAGGCAGCCAACTACAACAAAGCCAGGCTGCTGAAGAGCATGATCGTCCGCTGAGAGACCTCACGGGAGTCGTATTCGGCATATACGCGACCGTCGCGAACGCATTGGTCAATCGACCGGACGATGCCGTGCTGGAAGAGGAGTTGCGTCAAGCGGTCGGAACTATTGAACGCGAGAAATGGAGGATTTCGCGCGAGTATCATTCAATTGCGTTGCGCCGCCGCGCCGCTGCAACCCTTCTCGTCCTGCTCGCCGCTGGCCATGCACCTGAAATGGTGAAGCGCTTCGCCGACAAAGCCCACGGCAAATGGCGATACGGAAACGTGGCGCCCGACGGTCGGTTCGTCGCACGCATGAGCCTGTGGCCATGCCTGCATGCCTCCCTGCTGGATGACCTTGCGACCGCCGCTGCGGAGACCCGGATGACGCGAAGCGGAGCAGACGAGAGGTCCTCCGCGCTCGTCAGCTATGCGCGCCTCATGGCGCCATTGAGCAAGGACGACGCGAATGAGATCTTCAGCCATGCAGTCGAAGTTGCGAGCGAGCTGGACCGTGAGGCAGTGGCTCAGATTCGATTTCTCGACGAACTGGTCGATCGCGGAAACGGTCACTTCGCGAATGCACGAAGCACGGCCCGCAGGCTCGGCAACATCGTTGCGGATGCGGCGATCCGGCTGGAAGGACATGACGACTTCCCGTGGGAACGGGCGATGGCTGCACTGACTCGATTGGATGCGCCGCTGGCGTTGGCAAACGCGGCACGATGGGACGACGAGGGGGTTGCTTCCCGTTTTCAGACAATTGCGCCCATGCTTGTCACGGGCCTGGGCGAGGGGACGGTCGAGCCGGAGCATGCAGCCGCGCTGTCCATGCTCGCCGATGATCGCGGCGCAGTGATGGCGGAAGTCCTGAAGCGGTTCGGTCATGAAGAACGTCCGAACTTCGGGGCGCTTGTCGAAGAAGCCGCGTTCGAAGTTCTCATGCGACACGGCCATCGCGCGCATCAAGCGGTCGCATGTTGGATCGAGGAATTCGGGCCTGCCGGTCCATGGTCGGAATCACTGCTGCGTCAAGAGCGGTTTCTGGGCACTCTATCGCCGGAGGAGACCACGGATGAGAAACACGTTCGCGAGCCAGACACGAAGGCCGGCGATCTGCTGAGCGCTCACGTCTGGACTCAGGAGACTTTGCTCGACAGTTCATTGCTGCAGGAAGCCGTACAAGGCATGGCAGATCGCGCAGGGGCTGATCGAGCACACTATCGCGGCGGCTCCATGTTCGAGTCCGCCCGCAACGCGGTTTCCCCAGCCGACCGTGTCGCTCACATCAAGGCGCTGGCGGAGTTGGACGGAACTGCGGGCACCGTCGATGCGTTGGAGGAGGTTTTTCAGGCCGTGGACCTATGGTTGACCAGCCCATCCGTACGGGCGTGGTGCAAGAGGGAACTTCCAGAATTGATTGTTGCCAGATTCCCGGCATTGATCCGCTACCTGCCGTTTGCAGACGACCATCTGACATCCGCACTGAATCGGACTGGCCTTGATGACGTGGAAACTCAGAATCTGGTTCTCATGGGATTGGAGCGTCATGCAGAAGACATCCGGTCCGAACAAGTCTTTGCCCTCGCAGGAATGATCGGCCAAAAGCTTGCCCGATCCGACGCGGCGAGCTTGACCGACTGGTACGCCGAACGGCTGGAGAACCGAGTTCCAGCCGAGCATCGAGATCAGACCGCACCCGACTCCGAGCTTCCGCGAGACGTCGACGAGGCGGTGGCGCGCTTTCTCTTCGCTTACATGGGCGACTGCGATCTCCGACTGCGCTGGCGGTCGGCGCACGCCGTTCGGCGACTGGCCCGAACCGGGGTTGACGCGACGTTGATGGCCTTGATTGAGGAGTACCATCGGCGCAAGGAACGGGTTTTTCGTGCGCGCGACTGCGAGTTCTATTGGCTGGCCGCACGGCTCTGGTTCGTAGTGGCTTGGGACCGGGTGGCTGGCGAGAGGCCGGAGGTTGCCGCCCGTGCCGGGGCCGTGCTGCGAGACATCGCGCTCGACGAGTCCTTTCCCCACTTGCTGGTCCGATCCTTCGCCCGCGATGCGTGCGAGAAACTCACTACAACCGGGCACCTTTCCCTCACTGCCGAGGAAACCTGCAGCCTGGCCAGTGTCGCCGAATCGACCTTGCCGCGGACGCCATCAGATCCAGACGTGAAAAAGACCATAGGCAGATTCGGGCACTGGCATGGTTTCGCCTATGACGACAAAGGTCGCCGCTTCAATTTTGACACGACCGACACGCTGCCGTACTGGTATGCACCCATGCTCGAGTCATTCGCCGCCGTCGGCCGAGAGCGTTTCCTTTCCGAGGCCGAGCGCTGGATCATCGACGAGTGGGGCCATAGCGTCGACACTCGTGGCTTCGAAACGGAACGTCGGCAAGGCCGCTTCAACGACAGGGACTGGGCCTTGAGCATGCACAATCATGGCTCGACGCCGACATTGGAGCCACTGAGGACTCACCTCGAATGGCATGCCATGTGGTGCGCGTCGGGGGAGCTTCTGAAGACCGAACCTTTGGCTCCTTTCGATGAACACAATTCTTGGAACGACTTAAGTGCCCGAATTCATCGAGAGAAACTCATGGAACCACCGCTATGGTCAGCGGACTTGCTGGTTGCGACACCGCTGTCGGCCCGAAACTGGCAAGCCGACCGCCGTCCTCTGGAAGATTGGGTCGTGGAAGTTCGGGAAGCGGATCATCGTGCGGAGATCTTGCCACGTGATACACCGAGTTACGTGGTCGTTGACGGTTCATCCGAACGCCGTGCTATTGATCGCCTTGAACGGGTTCGGGTCTCCAGTGCACTCGTCGAACCCGAGACGGGACGCTCTCTTGTTCGGGCACTGCAGACGATGCGCGATTCATGGGATTACAAGCTGCCTGACGAAGACGAAGAACGAGCCGAGATCGATTGTGCACCGTTCCGTTTCCTCGGATGGTTACAAAGGTCGTCTCGAGACGGTAGTTTCGACAGTAAGGATCCTTTCCGAGGACACGCCTTCAAGATCAGCAGTCGGCCAGGGCAGCGCGTTACGGTCGACTGCAATTTGATCAGAGATGGGGCTGGTCGGCCCCATTGGTCCAACGGTGAGGTGGCGCCCCCCATGTTCGTTTATGAGGCGTGGGGAGTGGACGCCGAAGGCGAGGAACGTTACCGGGGTGATTTCGCAGTCGCAGGAAGTCGTCTAGCTGCCCATAAGGAACAGCTGCTGAACTTTCTTCAAGAACAAGCGCTGGATTTGATCATTGAAGTGGAGGTGGATCGACGTGAGCGAGAAAGTCGACGATACGTTGGCGCGGAAGAGGACGCTAGCCGGGAAGGTCGATTCGCACGACTCTACCTGCTCTGCGCAAACGGAGATCTTGAAGTCGCCGAAGGACGTATTGGCACTTGGACAGGTGATCGTCCGGCAGCTTGAGTTGCAAGATCGCGGAACCGTGCTGGAGCGCTGGCTCGCCCACCTTCTGGCCGAGGTCATCGGAGAGGCCGATCAAGCTGCAGGTCCGGCAAAGGAGGCGTGCGAGGCGCGGGCGGTCGACCTCATACTGAAGCTCTGGGTTCACCGACGGGCGCTTCCGGAACAGGTCGATCCGCTCGGCGGATACCGAAAGGCCATCGAGGTCCTGGGCCATCTGATGCCTGACGCGAATCCTTGGGCACGCTGCCATCGATCCGACACCTACGATGGTCAGTTGCGCGAAATGTTCGAGCTTATGGTCAAGATCGTGCTGGCAGGCGTCTCGCTCACCCAAGTTTCTCGCGTACGCCCGGTCACCGATGAAGAGTTGAAGGCACTTGAAGATGAGGAACGACATTTGCACTCAACGCTGGAGAAATGGATGCGGGTCGTTGCTCGTTCGTCGTCCAGGCCCGAAATCGAGATCGCATTCATCGATCCCGGAACGGTCGAGAGTGCTGACACAGACCGGAAATCGGGGTCAGTTGGCGGTTTCAGCGAGCAGGAACACACGTCGGATGGGCACGAGGGGCAAGACGAAGTCAGCCTTCACGCCGAAATTGTCTCGAACCTTGAACTTATGCAGGCTGAGTTGACGGACTTGTTGACTCGCTGGCGAAAATCTTCACCCGGCAAGACTGAGGGCGAGGACGAGAACCTGGATGGCAGCGTGGAAGGCAGTGCTGCAACAAAAGATGGTTGCCTGGACACATCCAGAGAAGGAGAAGTGAGTCGAGAGAAAGGCGAAGCAGATACAGCCGGAGAGATACAGCCGGAGAGCTGAGCCGCCCCTGTGGAAGTCTGAAGTGCTCGCAAATAACACTGACGATGATCTCGGGCATCCAGCCGTGTTGCAGACATGGCACCAGGCCACACTCACAAAGGGAAGCGCCGACTCTCGATTCGTCCTGCAAATAACGACTTCCTGAGCAAGAAGCCTCCCATCGCGGAGCGCAGCTCGGATCATCGTTGAATTCCGAGTGCAGATTGCGGCGAGTCAGCGGGCATGCTCGGCACCTGGTGCCTGTTGACGCACAGGACAGGCCCATGTCGATGGATCGCCGGAAACGACAGCAGGGCCAAGGCACTTGCGTATCCTGCGCCGCCGATAACCATATCTGGACATCCTCCCCAGATATTACTTGACGGAAATCTGGGCGTCTATAATGTACACATCAAAAAAGAGCGGGGGCAGAATGAGCGCACTGCAAGGAAAAGTCATCGAAATCAGGCCATCGCCGGACGCCGAATCCGCGAAGAAAATCGGACAGTCCCTAAAGGAGGTTCGCAGACTGTCTGGGTTGACTCAGGCTGCAATGGCAAAGCGTCTTGATGTCAGCCAGGCGTCCGTATCAAGAATCGAAGCCGGCCGGAGGAACCTGCAGGTCTCCGCCCTCCAGAAATTCGTGGAAGTCTTGGGCGGCACCATCAGGATCGCCGCAGAATTCCCCGCTGACGGCGCCTTGTCCCTGCATGTGTGCGACGCCTTCGAGGTCGGGATTGAACATGAAGACCAGCTGGTGCTCCCGATATTCGACGAAGATCCCTTTCGTCCGCAACGCGATGTCGTGCTGAGCATCCGACCGAAGTACACAAGCCGCATCATGGCCGGTGAAAAGACAGTCGAACTCCGTCGTCGATTCCCGGCGTCTGCGCCCGAGGGCACCACTGCGTACATTTACTCGACCTCTCCGGATCGCGCCATGGTTGGCCTCGCCGAAATTGCCCGAGTGCAAAAGCTTGAACTGGAGGAAATCTGGCAGCGTTACGCAGATACCGCCTTTGTCGAGCGAACAGAATTCGACAGCTATTTTGAAGGACTGGATCAGGGTCTTGCCCTTGAGATTGAAAATGCACGTCCCTTTGCAACGCCGTTGCCTCTTTCCCATCTCAGAGAACGTTTCGGATTCGAGCCACCCCAGTCGTTTCTTTACGCAAAGCGGGATTTGAGAAGGGCGCTCAAGGATGACTACGCAACTGTATCTCATTGATACGAACGTAATAATCGGCCTCGAAGACAATCACACCGTCAAGCCGGCGTATGCCAATTTCTCAAAGTTGGCCGCCAAGCACAAAGTCGATGTATTCGTCCACGAAGCCGCAAGCGATGACATTGGTCGGGACAAGGACACAGGCCGGCGCACGATCTCGCTCAGCAAGCTCGAGAAATTCCAGAAACTCGAGAAAGTCAAAGGCCTGACCGAGGGAGATCTTGAGCAAATCTTCGGCCGAATTCGGAGGCCCAACGATCTTGTGGATGTCACGCTGCTTCATGCGCTTAGCATTGGTGCAGCCGACTTCCTGGTCACCGAAGATCAAGGGTTGCACGAGCGTGCCCAAAGGCACTCCGCCGAACTGGCTCGACGGGTCCTGTTCGTCGCGGATGCAGCGCAACTCCTCGCGACCACATACGAGCCGCGAGAAGTTCCGATCCGCCATGTGGCAGAGGTCTCCGCACACACAATTCGGAAAGACGACACGTTCTTCGACAGTCTTCGCGAAGGCTATCCAAGATTTGACAAGTGGTGGGATGAGAAGTGCATCGGTGAGCGTCGCCCTTGCTGGGCCGTTCATGACGGTGACGAACTCGCTGGATTGATCGTCCGCAAGGACGAGACCGGCACCAACACCGATGCAACGCGAAAGTGCGACAAGATCCTGAAAGTCTGCACATTCAAGGTCAGCCCCGAAAAGCGCGGGATCAAGCTCGGAGAACTGCTCCTCAAGAAGGTGCTCTGGTTCGCGCAGAAAAACGACTACGACTTGGCCTACATCACTGCCTACCCGGATCAGGTCGCCCTGATTGCGCTGCTTGAATTCTATGGATTTCAGCAAACGGCGACGAAAGGCGACGGCGAACTGATCCTTGAGCGGACCTTCTCGAACCATCGCCTTGAACGGGATGGCCACGTCCCGGTTTATGAGACCGATCGCAAGAACTATCCACGCTTTGTCGCCGACACAAATGTCCGAGGCTTCGTCATTCCGATCATTGAGGGCTATCACGATGCGCTCTACCCAGACCTCCGCGATGCGCGACAGCCCGATTTCTTTCGTGATGTTGGCAAGGAAAGCGGGCCTAAGCGCCCCGGCAATACCATCCGCAAGGTCTATCTTTGCCGCGCGCCTTCCAACCTCGGTGATCCAGGCTCTGTGCTTTTCTTCTACAAGAGCAAGTCTGATGAAACGCCTTCTCAGGCCCTTACCGCTGTTGGAATTCTCGAGGAACTTGCTCTGGCAAGCTCAACAAAGGACCTGATGCTGCTCACGGGCGGGCGGTCCGTCTACAGTGAAACCGAACTGGCGCACTACAAGGCATCTCAGGCCTCGCCTGTGAAAGTGATCAACTTCCTGCTGGTCGATTACATAGAGCCGCCCATCTCACTCGATGAACTTCAGGCCAAGGGCATCTTCTCCGGTCATCCACCACAGTCCATTTTGGAACTCAAGGGCAAAAGACTGCGAGATGCGCTTGACCGCTGCAACTTTGGGTTCGAGATTTGATGGTCTTCGTCGCCGTCGTGATCGGCATCTCCCGTATGGGAATGCCGTGGTTTCTCGCGCGAGTTGCCTACTACCTACCCGTGCAGCATCGTTCGGCAAGCGATGTCACTTTCGACTACGAGGCCCGTGCGCTTACTGAGTAAACTGTCGAGTCCAACACACTCCGCAAACGCATATTCGATCTCCCGAAATTTGCACCGTAACTGTCAAGCGGCGTGCAAACCGACGGGCAGGTACAGTAGGCTGCAAAGGAAAGAACAGTCTGTCCCTGCCAAAGACCTCGCCCGTGGCAGACATCCGAGCCTAATTCGATTTGCGTTCATGATATCATTGCGTCTTTCGCAACAATTCATTGCCACAGCCGGTCTGGCACCCTCAGGCCCCACATTCGTTGTCCCTTCCGCACGCTCGGCCCCAGGGCCTCGTCACCGCCATCATCACATCGCGACCAACCGGACCAACCCCGTGTATGCGGCCGTCCCTTTCCGGCGCCCGTGCCGCCGGTCCGATCCGGACCGCGGCAAGTTCTCGAGAGCCTGTATCCGGTAGCAGTGATCCGGGAAGTTGACGATTTGGCAGTGACGGACCGGTTGGTCAATCAGGTCGGAGCCATGACGTCGTTGCAGATCACACCACGCCAGTTGTCGAAGCCTTTTGGGACGTCCGAAGCATCTCCACCGTGTCCCTAACCTGATCAGCAGAACAATGAGCTCCTTGAAATCCTTGCGGCTGTCCGGAAGTTCGCGCGCGCAACCACTTTCCGCTCTTGCCCGGAAGGACCTCCCAGCGTGGACCTTCATTCTGCCAAAAGGTACAATCCCAGGCACAGGCAGGCAACGGAGAAGAAGATTTGCCAGTCCGGCAATCGGCTTGACATGGCAGAAGAAATGATGACCGCGAATACCGGTGACAAGGACAGGCAGCTGGCCACTGCAGTGGCATCGCCGTGCTGCAACGCCATGTTTGCGAGATAAAGGCCAAGACCTGAACTCAGAAACGCGCTCAATGCAATGTCCCTGGCCACGCCGTCGCGTCGGTCCAGTCGCAGGGAGAACGTGTCTCGTGAAGCCGCGATCAGGATTGCAATGGCGATTGCAGCCGACAAGGCGCGAACGCCCGAAACCGCGAAGATCGACTGAACATCCGCAACCGCCGCCTTTGTGAGAACTATGCCCACGGACTGGCCCACGGCCGCGCCAAGCCCCGCAGCATAGCCGACGCCGCTGCCTGATGACGTTTTGTCCGCAGCATCCCTGGTGCGGACAACGGCCGCAACGATCACCGCAACGGTGGTCAAAGCGGCACCGAGGAACAGGGAGAGCGTCGCGCTCCGATCCCCCAGGCTGACGGTGAGCATCGCCGTCATGGGAATGTTGAGGGAAAATGCGATCAGCCCTTTCAGAACGCCCATGTCCTTGATCGCCTTGTAGAGCAGCGTCTCTCCGAACGCGATGCCGACAATTCCGGAAGCCACGAGCAAGATCAGCTCGGACTTGCCGACGTCCGCGAATCCTGAACTGAGGAGGGCGACGACCATGAACACGCCGCCGACCAGCGAGAACCTGATAAGCGAGAACTGCGTGACGGGAATTGCCCTGAGCGGGCGCGCCGAGACGAAGGATGCCGAGGCCCAGCTCATGGACGCCAACACGCCCAGGACGATTCCCAGCATGTCTCCTCGCCCCTTTCAGGCGGCCAGCTCGCCGTGTCCCTTGCAGCTGGCTACACGAACGGATTGAACGTGCTGACGAAACTCCTTGCGGCGCTCGACGTTTCTCCCTTCGTTTTCCATTGATGCGGAAAGGAGATCGGTGAGGGACAGTCCGCCTCTCGCGAGCATCTTGGGGTAGATGCTTGCTTCGGTCAATCCACGCCCCGTGTTGACCTCCAGGAAATGAATGTCGCCGTTCTCTCCCAGCATGTAGTCAAAGCGACAGCACGTGTGATAGTCAAAGCGACTGACAAGCTGGCCTGTTATGCGACGGATGCGTTCCGCAACCTCGTCCGTCAAGGCATCGAAGTTGACTTCGTAGCCGACGTCCTTGATCCATTTCTCTTCGTAACCGAAGAAGTTGGAAGCCGTTTCCAGCACGGCCACCGGCAACAACTTTGGCCGGCCGTGGCGATGCAGCACCCCGCATGTCACGTCACGCCCCGCCACGCGACGCTGAACAAGGAAATGGTCGCAGAATGGCCATGCGCGACCCGCGAAACTCTCGACGTCCTCCTCCGTCAGGCTGCTGACGAGTTCGGTCAGGAACGACCCGCCTCCCGTGTTGGGCTTCAGCACGCACTCCCGACCAATGAATGGCCTGAGATCGCTTTCGGCCGGGTCGGGGTCCCGCGACCGGCACATCAACGTCTGGACAGGCGTCAGGTCATTGGCGACAGAAACGGCAATCTGGTGCTGAAGGAACTTGTCGTTCCCGACCGCATTCGTGAGGATGTGGCCGCAACTCGACTTGAGGTCGAAGAACTCCGAGATCGCCTGGAAACGGCCATCTTCCCCGTCCTGTCCCTGCAGCAGCGAAAAGAGGAAGACATTGTCCATTTTCAGAAGCTTCGGAAGGTCATCTGAAGGCACTTTGACTCCGGAGGAAACGACGTCTTCGTGCTTGGGAAACTTTCCGGGCCGACAGGCCAGGACAGTGACCTCGCCCGAAATGTCGATGTAGATGACCTTGGCCAGTTGGAATCTTGCCAGGATCTCCTCACGCCGGACACGGAAGTGCCGGTACATGCTGACGGAGCAATCGTGTTCCGTGGATCGTCCGCCATAAATCAGGGAAATCTGCGTTTTCATTGTGCAACCTGCCTATCCTTCTTGAGTTTCAATGGAGATGTGTTCTACAGCAACCCTGGCTGCGGCGATGGCATCCTCTGCATTGTTGGCGGAGGCGATCGCGAATGCGAGGCGGTCGTGATTGGATCCCTTGACCGCGTAGCGCTCGCCAGTTCTCGCTCGCGTTCCGACTTCCACGACGCAATCGGCCCTGCCGGCATCTTCCAGGCCGGTGACCTCGGAAACCGGTTCGGAGGTTCTGGAAAGAACGAATCGAACCACCGCCCATTTGTCATTCGAAACACGGAGCTCATCGCCGACGCCAGGCAGCCGGCAGATCCTTTTCACGTAGGCGTGGGCCAGCCGAACGCCCCTTGAATGCTCGACGCACTGGGTCACGTTTCCGCCCCCAAGCCTCGGATTGATCTCGATCAGCCTGGCATGCGTGCCGTTCCAGCGATACTGGACATGGGCCGGCCCCCAGATCAGGCCGGTCCGGCGAACCGCCTCTTCTGCGCTGGCAGCCAGCATGGAGTCCAGTTCCGGATCGCAGGCTGCGGGGTGAAGATGCGAAACCTCGATGAACCCCATCGAGTCATCGATCTCGACCTGGGTCACGCCCAGCGCCACCCCGTCAAAGACCTCGACGGAAAATTCCTGGCCCGACACGTACTCCTCCACCAGGACCTGCTGCGTCCCATCACCTTCGGGAACAAGCCCGACTTCCCAAAGGTGCTCGACGTGCCGCTTCGTGTCTGCCCAGCTGCGGCAGCGTCTGACTCCCAATCCGGAATTGAGGCTTGTCGGCTTGACAATCGTTTCGCCCGTGAACAGGCCCCGGCAGTCATCAAGGTCCCTTGCGCTGGAGACGGAACGGAATGCCGGCGACTGGTCTGGCAACAGTCTCCGCGTGGCGCTCTTGTCCTTGCAGTTCCTGATCGAAGCAGGGCACGGGTGTTCCAGGCCCAGAGTCTTGGCTGCCGCCAGCACCGGCAACAGCATGTTGTCGCTTGTCGTTCCGACACCGACGATCTCAAGGTTCCGTTCATTCGAGACGCAACTCAAGGCGTCCAGAATGTCGCCATCGTCAGCCGTCGTGACTTCAACGACTTCGCAGGGACAGCGGTCCAGAAAGGGGTAGATTTCGGGCTCTTTTGTCACGAAGACCGGAACCAGTCCAAGCTCCGTCGCTGCCCGTACGCAGTGCTCCCCCGCCCCGATCATGGTCCCCTCGACGAATGCGACCGCCTTCCGAGGGCCGGGGATGTTCATTCGGCCGGCTCCGGAAGCAGAAATTCCTCATGGAGCGGGACCGGGAGCGGCCTGCCGTCTTCCAGGATCGAGAATTCCAGTTGATTCCCAGGAGTGCGGGCGACGTCATATGTCAGTCGGTCCACGACACTGTTGTCCGGGGCGAAGGTGAGAATCCTGGGCGACAAGCCGGTCACGTCCTTGGCGGGAAGGTAGTCTGAACTGCAGATGATCACTTGATCTCCAGCCTGACACGTGCGGGCGGCCGCCCCGTTCAGAATGCAGCACTTCGAACCGCGTTCTCCGAAAATCACGTAGGTGGAGATTCGTGCACCGGAGTTCTTGTTCCAGATGTCGACATACTCCATGGGAAGAATTCCGACTTCCTCGCAATGCTCCGGATCGAGCGTGATCGAGCCATGATAGTTCAGGTTTGCCTCGGTCACGTAGATGCCGTGGAACTTGGCGGCAACAAACTGCTTCATGAGTGTGGTTCCTTTTTCTGCTGTTGTTCGGGTGTGTGGCATCACGCAAGCCAGGAATCGAAGAAGTCGCTGCGCGTCCTGCGTCGGGCCAACTGCGGAAATTCCGGATCGTCGACCGTATGCAACGTTGCCTTGTCGACAATGGCGGCGGCAAAGCCGTCCTGGCTGTTCGGGGCGACAGGCAGGTTCTGCGATGGTTTGGAGCCCTCCAGTCCGAGGACGACTCGGGTGCCGCTCCTGCCGCGGGCCAGTCCGACACTTGCACAACGAAGCGGCGGCAAGGGTCCAGGGACCCTCGCCACCGCCTCGAGCGCCTGCCTGCCGGCTTTCATTTCCGATTGACTTCTTGCCATCCACACGGGCCGAGCATCCGCTGCCGACACATCGACCGTGCCGCTGGATTCGCTCGCTCCGTTCGCGAGCATAGCCCGCAGAGTGCCGCATGCCGTCCCGGAAACTCTCGTCCCGTTGCCCATCACTCGTTACCTGTCACTCGTTACTCTCGGGCCTTCGGTAGTTCCGACATGCAGAACTCGTGTCTTCCCGAATGCCTTGGCCACCTTGACGTGCGAGTCGTTAGCCTCATCGGTTCAGGTTGGCAACCGGTCAAATCCACCCCGCCAAGGAATGTCAGTTCAGGGAGATTCTGTCTTTTCCAACAGTGGGATGACACTTCGCCCGTACTCTTGATTGCCACCCAACCATGCCTGCGGCTCGGCGAATCAGAGAATCGCAAAGGGGTTAGTCAGCCAATGGACGGGATGCCACGAGGGGAGCTGGCGCTGGAACTGCCGACGGCCCTCGACATCGGCGGAAGTCAGGATGCAAGGGCGTACGCGACATCCTGGCCTCGCTGCACACGGCACATCAATGCCGAAGGCTCGACACCCACGGCAGCTGTGTCCTCACCATGGTGTCGCTGCAGAAGAGACAGTCCACAATGGAAGTGACGAAGCTGGACGCGGCGCGAGCGGATCACTGCCATGAAATCATTGGCGCGGCGCACGGCGCATGGGAGCATGCCATGAGCACTCGTTTCTCGGAACATGTGACGGTCATCGGCATCAATCGGTGCACGACGTGGAACAGAAAGGGCATCACGCGAAAAGGCACGCGCACAGCGAGTGATGGATCAGGTCGATCCCGCCGACGCGCAGCGGCCAGTACTCCATCGTCGATCTCGTGAACTCCGCGCTGAGTGATCCGCTTGGCGTTTGCCACATGCGTGCCTGAGCGCGGAGCCTGGTCGCCTGCTGCCAAACTCCTGGAATCCTGTCGCCATCGTTCGACCGCCCCACGCTGCCACGCTGTTGGCCACTTGACATGCTCCGGCTGCGCCCCAGCAAGTCTGGCTGCGCCACAGGCAATGAGTGCATCTTGTCGACAACTCCGCAAACTGAGACGTGCCCTTGCACGCTGGCACCTCAATCCAATCGCCGGCTTTGGATGGGTTGTCAGTTGCGGTCCCCGAGCCGCGCTCCCTGAAATCGTGTTGATCGCGTCACGAGTGATGAACACGACGGGCATGCGTTCCCAATGCGACATGTAGACTGAACGCGAGTGGTGCTCAAAGTCCTGTCGCCTTAGTACATCCAGGTCATTCCCGCAATCCGAGAGATCACGCCTCACGCCTGTCCCACGGGAAAATTCTCGTCGTCAGTGAAACCGGACTCGCGGATCCGTGGTCAAACGCGCCCTGGGGGGCGCATGCGACGAATCCGACGTGTTGAGATATCGAAGCGCAATCGAGGCCACGCGGTCCGCGCCCTTGAACACAACACCAAATTCGGAAAACAAGTCCCGCATATCAGGGTGGCCCCGCCGCGCGCATCGTCGGGGCGCTCCGGTCAGCCATGTCGCCGTCTGCTGCCGCTTCCGACGCGATTCGGCCAGACGACCGTTCCAAACGATGGGCAGTTTATGCTGTCAAACAAAAAACCTGCCCGCAGCTTTAGGTTTGGAATCGGCACTATATCTTGAACAACATGACGTCGAAGTAAGAGCCTTACTATCGAGCTAGAAATGGACCCACATCAATGTCAGCGAGTCCTCGGATCGTCTTGTAGTCGAGAATGCCCGTGGCCTGCTCACCCTGATAAGCCTTCACCGCTTCGAACATCGTGGGTGTCATCACGAAACGCTTCTGAATTGGGTCGCACCGAATCGGATCTGAAACGTTCAATGCTCGTCCGGCGTTCTCGTAAACGCGAGGCTCGATATATTCAGCGACCACAGTGTCATCGCCAACACGGGCATGGGCTTCGTTGAAGAGCAGTGCCGCGTTGCCGTACTCCTCTGCGATCTCGCTTTTCTCGGCAGCTTCGACAAGTGCCGTGACGTGAGTTGGCAAATTCTCATCATTGACCACACTCGACGCCGGTCTGGCGCACTCGATACCTTGGCGTCTCGTAGGAACTTCAGCCGGATTGGGATGGACGTCGTAAAGGAACCAGTAAACGTCCCGGTTAGCGGTCTTGGCGAATGCAAGGAAGTCTAGGCGTCCCGTGCTTTCAAGCCCAATTAGCTGCTGCTTCACATGCTCAGCGAACTGTTTCGTCAAATTGTTGCCGCCTGCAGGCGCCACTGGATCACCTTCAAAGTTGGTGGCGTCAGCCCACGCGAACACCGCCCTCTCTGCAAAATCGCGGGAAAGACCACTATCGGCATTTGATACTTGCGCGGCAAGTTCGTTGTATAGCATAGCAACAAGTGCTGTGTCATCCGCTGCGACAGCGTAACTGATGTTCTGGCGCAGATTATCGATTTCAAGACTTGACACAAGAATTTTTCTCGGCTCCAGAAACACAATCTCCACCGAGCCTCGGCACTCCACACTCTTTTTGGCATTTTTGTAATTCGGTTCCAGGGATTTTGCATTTAGGACCATTCCATTGTCACACGGCTCAACTGGCGACAGAGCCCATTTGCCGCGGACGGCTCTTCCGTATCTATTTGACCCGTTCGTTCGAGTCAAAGTCACCAAGGCCCCAACTCTCATTTTACTTTTCTTCGCGAGAATTTGGACTTCCGAAAGGTCGTCTGCAATTGTTTGACTTGGAATCCAGAAAGCGACAAGCATCGATGCAATGAGCGAGTAGATTCGCATTTGCCTCTCCATTACCAGTATTCCCGTTGTCTCCACACCCACCAGAGAATTGAGAAAAGAGCAAAAATGGCAAAAAATGAGATGATGCAAAGTTCCCACTCAATCAGCCATGTTCGCCAGCTTCTACGCTCAAGTATCGTTGGAACATCCGCACTCTCCAATTGAGCACGTGGTTCACCTAATCCATTCACGAGCGTCGACAGTCTCAATACCCACTCAGGGTGGAAGTCTTCCACTGTGAGTGTAACTGCCTTTTTGCTAGGGGACAGCATTACATCGCCGTCCCAGCCAACTCCGATTATCTCTGTAACTGGTTCGTAAAATTCGATGCCAGAGCTTATGTCCTTATCGAGTATATGGATGGTCAGGTTCTCAAAATTAACATTCCTCGTAATGTTCTTGAATTCGAATGTTAGGCAGTATACGCGAGCTATTCTCGGGGAATCGCAATTTTCCTCAGAGTCGCTTTGCGTATATTTGAGGAGCGGCAGCGCAATCAGTCGGTCAACGGTATGCGTTACGGTCCATGCTAAGATCGCTAACAACAACGTCACAATGTATGGAAACGCTGTTCGCCTTGTGAGAGCTTGCCACCGGGCTCTCGTGTTCCCATTCGCACTCCCTGGCGGAACTGGCTCTGAGTGTGGGGGCTCTGCTGACTGCTCCTTAACGAGTCCGTCCTGTGACTTTGACGGAGCTTGATCAGATTGTTCATTCTCTGTCATGTGACACATCCCATCCTAGTCATATGCACCCCGAAACTTCTTGGTCCACTGTCCCCTTGTCAATCCGTTGGCCACGCAACGACATCGAAGTGAATGTTTCGCACTATGCCCACACGGATAACTGTTCGACAAGCGTTCCGTCCGACTGCCGAGATTCGGAAGGATGCGTACAAGGAACAACCGCGACCGCGGGAACGTGCCCAGCTGTGCCAACCAGCGTCACCGCTCCATTCGCTGGCCCCGTAACCGGAAGGAACGCCTGCAGTAGCGGCCCGCTTACAACAACCGTCAGATGCGCCCAACGAAGCAGAAACAGGCGTACGCCGCCGCTAGGACCGCCTTGAACGCGAGATCGGTATTGTCGTAGTTCGGCTCGACCTAGAGGCACTTAAAGCGAAGTGCCGAGTACTAGGGCCTGTTGACATTCATGTCGCTGCTATAACGCCAGCGACGAGATGAATTGCTGCCGCGAAGCTCTCGTCCGTCTTGTCGTACCGCGTCGCCACCGCACGGAACTCCTTGATCCTCGCGAAGAAATTCTCGATCTGGTGCCGCCACCTGTACATCTCCCGGTCGTGGTCCCGGGGCTCCGTCCGGTTCCGTCTCGAGGGAATCACCGCCTCCGCTCCGCGCGCCTCGACCTCCCCGAGCAGCCATTTCGCGTCGAACGCCTTGTCGCCGATCAGTGCCCCGAACGGAAGACCTTCCAGAAGATCCGGCACGCCCGCGAGGTCGTGCGCCTGGCCGGGAAGGATCATGAACCGCACAAGAAACCCAAGCGCGTCCACGACGGCCACGATCTTGCTGGTCAGGCCTCCCCGGGAACGGCCGATCCCTCAATGGCATTTTGTTTGAGCGCAGGGCCTGAGCGGATTTTCTTTCGCGATCGCGCGGCGTTGTTTTCATGATGATTTGCGCCTTCATCGATTTTTTCTTCCGAGGGGGTTGACACCGTCTCCGTTCCATGGGATGCATG
>JAJEGW010000087.1 GCA_022819605.1 Silicimonas sp.
GGATTCCCATGCGATTCCACGCCGATGCCGTCGCCTGGACCGGGCGGAGCGCGCCGTCTGCCGGGCGTTCCGCAGCTTCAGGAGATTCCGGCCCATGCCGAGGATTCAGCCAGGCAGATGACATCCAGATTGCGGGCCTGAGGGTTGGAGCTGCGCGGGATCGCCTCAATCGGATCGACAGCGCGACCCTTCGACAGAAGCTGCCTCTTCGGCAGGGGAGGCTAGGGCGAGCGTCTAGGCTAGGCCGATGGACGGCACGTTGATCGAGGGGTGGACGTCGATCAAGAGCTTCCGTCCGAAGGGAGACGGCGGTGACGAAGATCTGCCAGCCAGGGCAATGCGGAGCGGGACTGTCGCGGCGAACGGTGCTCGAACGCGACGAATGTGTCCGAGACCGGCCGCGATGCCCGCCTCCATCCCTGAGGACGATGGCAGCCCTTTACCGATCGGAGACTCTGTGAGACCCATTGAATACTAACAGATAACCGGATAAAGAGATTAGGATGAGTTTCTCATTGGAATCTGGGCCGCATTCCGTGGGCTACAGCGATGTGACGCTGACCGATCTTACTCTACCCGCAGGCGGCAATTTCGGCGGCGCAACAGGGCTCACGACAGCGGCACGCATTTACTACCCAAGTGCAACGGGGGGAGAGGATGCTGCGGCTACGACTGACCCAGAGAAATGGCCGGGCATTACCTACACCCATGGGCGGCTCTACAACACTGCGGACAATATCACCGCAACCAATCATCTCCGGGCCACCGGGGTGATACACCACTTGGTGAGCCACGGCTTCGTCGTGATCTCCATCAATATGACCCTAGTCGATCGCTTCCAAAGCTACCTTCTGGAAGCGCGCGCCGTCATTGTCAACGCTGGGCTGAGATACCTTAAATCCGGAGTCGAGATCGGTGGCGTCACATTGGCGAACCTGGTGGATGGTAGCCGGCTGGGCACGCTTGGCCATTCCCGCGGCGGTGCGGCCGCGGTCGCGGCCGATCACTTTGGCGCGGACGATATTGAAATCTCTGCCGTGGCGTGTATCTCGCCGGTCGAGGGGTTGGAGATCGCAACGGACAAGCCGATCTTCATACTCTACGGCGCGCTTGACGACGACGTCAGTTCCGGTGATCCGGTCAAGATCTTCGAGCGCTGTAGCGGCTGGAAGACCTTCGCTTATCTTGATGGGGCGAGTCACTTTCATTTCTCTGACGATTTGACGGTCGACATGGCGGTGTTGTCGAGGGCGCGCCACTCCGCAGTAGCCAGCGCCTACTGCTCAGCATTCTTCCTGGCCACGCTTAAAGGCGACCCATCCCGCGATGACGCATTGACCGGCGATTTGCTCTATGGCGATCCGGAGGTCAAGCTGTCCTTCCAACATAAGAGCGGCACGAGCATGAGGATCGACGCATTCGAAACCGAGCTTCAACAGCCGAATTCGCTTGGCGGACCACGTAATGCGACGGGGTTCAATCTGGCGATCTCGGGCCAAGAGCTCGACATTCCTCACTTAGGCTTCTTCAGCGATGTGCAACGCGGCCTGATCCTGCGGTGGAATAGCGGGGCGGCTGCAGTTTACGAGACGCAATTTTCACCTATGGAGTTGCTCGCCACTCAAGTCCTAACCTTCCGATTGTCGCAGTTGCGTCCAATGGGAAACTCGGCCCTGCTCGAAGATATTCTGATCGCCGTCGAGTTGGAGGACCTAGCAGGGCAGACTGCAACGGTGCGGAGCGATAGTGCCGGTTTTTCCTCGACACCCTTCGCCTCACGCAATCCGTTCTGGGTCACGCCTGAGGACATCCCAGCCGATAGGCTCATCTATGTGCAGACGTTCCGAAAGGACATTTTCGGATCTTGCAGGCTTCCTGTAGCGATGTTTAAGGCGGCAAATACAAGATTTGATCTTGGAAAGGTGGTCGCCTTACGCTTCAGGTTCCCGGATCTATCGGGCACTATAATTATGGATGACATTTGTATCGAGGAAGGAGTGAAGAGAATTGTCTGAGTTTGGCACGGTAGACCACGGTCACCCCACACCGGAAAACCCGGTGATACTAGGTTCGATGACTTTCGTGACCGACATGCCGACACCGGAGGCACGCGTGGTCGGCACGACCTACGTGCTGGTCGGAGAAGGACGGCACGTCGTGGAAGTTACCGGTGACCACCAATACCAAACCTCGTCGAATGAAACCGTATTAGTCGGTGGGAACGCCTATGACTACCGTCTATCAATGATGACGGATGCCGGCAATCGCATACTGCTAGTTGACCCCGACGATATACAAAAATCGATTGCGATTCTCGGCCGTCAAACCATATTTCTGGACTGAGGGGTGTTTAGACCAGCACCATCCCCCGCAGACCACCAACTCCCTTGATCTTTCTTGCGGCCCCGTCGGTGCCCACCGTATCGTACCTGTCGCCTTGGGACGAACGAAGCCAATGAGTTTACGCTGCCGAAGTAGCTTTCTGAACCCACCGTCTTCACAAGCGGTGCAAGCCGGTCCCCGGTTTGATCGAGAGGGGAACCGTTCGGGTCCCGGGGGGACAGAAGCGAGTATTGGTTTGCTGCTTGAGGGAAGCGAGTTGCGGCGACAAGTCCTGTCGAGGCTGTGATCCCGCTCGATCCCCAGACGGGCAAGCTGCGGCAAGATGGCACCGAGGACGAGATGGCAGATAGGCCAACGAGCCTGCCTCACAAACAATGCAGAGGAGATGACGGATGAAGCGAATGACGATGCGATTGGTCCTGGTCTGCGTGTTGGCACTTTGCGCGTTTGCCGCGACGGCTGGGACCACGAAGGAAACTTGCACAGGCGACCAGAGGGCAGAGGCCGACGAGCGACTGGAGAACATCAAGAACGACAAGGATTGGAGCGAGCGGCTGGTCGCGCAGCACCTGCCGTTCGGTCGTCATATTTCCCGGCACGCCGCAGAGGGCATGCCTACGAACGAGGTGGTGCTGGTGCAGGCCGGGTACGTCACGCTTCATGACGGAGACCTGCGCACCGCGATTTGGACGGCCCATGAGCTGACAGGCGAAGACGTGCGCGGCGGCGTATGTAAAGTTCGAGTCAAATGCCTCCGAGAGGACATACGCCTAATGTCCGAAGGTCACGCGGAAGCAGAGGAGGACTACGATGAACCAAAAGACCACCAAGGGTCGAAATTCGACATGGGGCACATGACGAGCGACCGGGACTTGCGGGACGATTTGACCGAGCAGGTGAACTCCTACGTAATGTCCAACATGTCGCCCCAATACGAAGGGTTCAACGGAGGCGTCTGGTTGCGGCTGGAGGAGCTGGGGCGAGCGTGGGCGGAACAATTCGGGACTGTGTTTATCACGTCCGGGGCAGTTTTCGACCACGATGAAAACAGTGAACGCGACAAGGACGTGGAGCGAGTAGCGGGCACGGAACGCGTGGGCATCCCCAGCCACTTCTATAAGGTGTTCCTGCGCAAGAGCGAGGACGGGAACGAGTGGTCTTCCATCTCGTTCCTGCTCGACCACAGGCCCGGAGGCAGCGATGGGAAGGCGAAGAAGAGACTGAAGGACGCGATCAAGTCTTTGGAGGAGATTGGGGACAAGGCTGAGATTGACTTGCACCCCGGCCTCAATCGTGAGCGCGTAGACCAAAGCAAGAATTGGACAGGGTGGGGTTACCTCCCTAGGAAGCGGAAGGACAAGTCCGCGTGCGAGGGGTGAGGCAGCCGAGAATGCAAGTTTGGCTCCGACCCCTCCGAGTAGATTGGCGACGCAGCCTGAATCGCTAATGTCGCCCGGCCGGTAGCGGCCAGAGGAACAGTGTGCCGGGTGTCGCGATGCCCCGAGCGCCGAACGGTTACTCGAGAGGATACAGTCTATTGCCGCCCGTCACCGTCCACAATACTACTCTTCGTGCTTCCCATGCGATTCCCAAGGTCCCGAAGCAAGGCTGGCCCCACAAAAAACAAGCCCTCGAAAACGCTATGTTTTCAAAGGCGTTTTGGTTACGGGGGTAGGACTTGAACCTACGACCTTCAGGTTATGACGGACCGCATGTTGCCACCGCTGATCCAAAGTCACGGTGCCAGCCGACGGAGCCGGCTTGCATACCTTGGCGTCAGTTGAGACAAGGAAGCAGCTCTTGCGATGGAGTCCATTGCTGCCACAATACCGGGGCTTGCGTTCCGGTTGCGAACCTGAGGGTTCCAAAAAGTCGATCCATGGCCCGATCGCTCCTGTCACCACGTTGACAGGAGGCCTGTGCTTCACTGGCGGTCCCTGAACTGCAAGCGAGGACGCAAGGCCCATGAAGAGAACAGCCGTGAATCCCTGGCCGTGGTCGCTGAACCTCGGCTACAACCAAGCCGAACTGATCGCCGGGGCAAGCCGGCACCTGATCTGCGCAGGCCAGACCTCCGTTGACGCTGACGGGAACCCGCAGCACCAAGGGGACATGCGCAGTCAGGTCGCGCTTGCCCTGGACAACCTGGAAGCCGTCCTGAACGCTGCCGGCATGGGTCTTGCAAATGTCGTCCGGCTCAACGTCTACGCCACCGACGTGGACGAAGCCATGAGACACTTCGACGTCCTGGGGTCGCGATTCGGGCATGCCGGGGTTGCCCCTCCGATGACACTTCTGGGCGTTGCCCGGCTCGCGTTGCCTCCGCTGATGTTCGAACTGGAGGCCACGGCCACCGACTGATCGCAATTGCAGGAATTTCGGGATCGCTGAAGCGATTTTCCTTGAATGTCGTCAAGCATCCAGGGAAGCGCGGACGGGCTTCATGACCGCAGTCATCGGGTGGCGCCCGATCCTTGCCATGGACACGGAACGTGATTTGTCGTTCCCTGCCGCCTTCGAAATCCGGGTCGTGTGAGGATCCCATGAGGCGTGCGGAAAGACTGTTCAGGCTTGTCAACGAGATGCGGACCCGCGACGTCAGCCGGGCCTGTGATCTTGCCGAGCGTCTTGAAGTCAGCGTGAGCACGATCTATCGCGACATCGCGCACCTGCAGGCCTCCGGACTGCCGATCGATGGCGAGGCAGGCGTCGGCTACCTGCTGCGATCCGGCTTTGACCTGCCCAACGTGACGTTCACCAGCGACCAGGTCGATGCGCTCGCCCTGGGCCTTTCCTTCGTGGAAAGGACGGGCGATCCGGCGCTGGCGGAAGCGGCTCGCGAAGCGCGCGCGAAAATCCAGGCCGGGATGCCTCGGCCGGAGGAACGCAGGCTCGCAGACGCGCCGTACTTCAGTCTTGCCGGCAGAACGGGCGCAATGCCGATTCTGGCCTTGCTCCGCCGCGCGATCCGTCAGCGGCGGATCGCGCAGTTCGACTACCAGGACGGGCAAGGAGTACAAACCGGGCGTCGCGTGCACCCCTTGGTGATCTGGAACCTGCCGGATGGCTGGATGCTCTCCGCGTGGTGCGAACTCCGGCAGGACTTCCGAACGTTCCGGCTTGACCGCATGCAAGATCTCGCCCTGACGGGCGAGACGTTCGTCGAGGACGAGGCAAAGGGACTGCGCACCTTCATGGAACTGGAACGGTGCGAAGCGCGGGATCACTGACCGAAGCCGATGCGGGTCCGTCACGCCGGGTCCGCCGCCGATCGCGCCCATTGCCGGGCAGGGCGGCTTCATGACGCGCTCGCCGACCGTTGCACGTGACCCGGTGCCTGCGTAGGCTCCAGCGACAAGGGAAACGGAGACTGCCATGGATGCCGCCGGGACGAATCCCGACGGGAACGCGAAGGACGCCGTTGCGGAACCGGACGCGGGCATGTCGGGGCGCGGCAACAGCCCGTCCGATACATTATCCGAGGTCCGGGAAGGCATGGCGCGTTTCCGTGCCGACCAGGTCGCGCGCCTCGCCGCGCGGGACGACGCGGCAGGCGGAAGCCTCGATCGGCAGGGCGCCGCCTTCTCCAACCCCTGGGCGGACTTCGCGGACCGGCACGGCCGGCCTATGCTGCAGGAGGCTGTGATCCGGTTCCAGCCCCTCCTCCTGCTGGCCGCCTCCCTTGCGGCGACGGCCGCGCTTCTCATGCTCCTCGGCGCCGTTGGTCCCGCGCTCGTCACGGCGCTCGACGTCGGGCCCGCCCACGCGATCACGCCCGGTGCAGAATGATCCGGGCGTGGCGGCCTGAAGGCCAGGACCGCAAGACGGCAGTCCCCGCTCATCAAGGCGCGGGACGGCCGCGCCCGGAAAGTTTCCGCTTGGCATCGGCGGGACCCCGTGCTTCATGTCCGGAACGGGACGGCCTGGGGGCTGGCATGAGGCACGAAGATGCAGGATTCCGGACGACCTTCCGGCGGGGCGGATCTCCGCCGCGCCGCCCGCGCGACCCTTGAAAGCCCCCACGACAAGCTGGCGATTGCGCTGCGCTCCGACGCGGC
>JAJEGW010000100.1 GCA_022819605.1 Silicimonas sp.
CGGCCTTGAGATAGCGCCGGCATCCCTTGTTGGCGACGAGGTTCTTGGCCCCGCTGCGGAGCTTCTCCTCAAGCGAGGCGAGCAGTTCCGCCCGCGTGGCCGCGTCCTTGGCGGCCTGCTCCGGATTGCGGCAGACGACATGGCGACGCGACGCCGTCCCTTTCCCGCGGACCGTGACCTCCTTGACCAGCAGTTCCATCGGATCGGGGCGCTGACGTTCGACCTCGACGGTCTCGAACGGACCGGACTCGCCAAGCACGGTTTCGCGCACCTCCTTCGTGCCGCGCAGCCGCGCGCCGAGAATGTACGTCCATCCGCGGTCCTCCACCGCCTTCACCTGCCGCTTCGAGATCATCCCGGCGTCGGTGACCAGGCACACACGCCTCACGCCGAACCGGGCCTGAAGGCGCTCGGCCACCAGGTCGAGCGTGGTCACGTCGGCGGTGTTGCCCGGCCACATGTGGCTCGCCACCGGAACGCCGCCTGCGTCGATCACCATCCCGAGAACCATCTGCCTGCAGTCGCCGCGACCGTCCTTGCTCTTGCCGTGCCGGCCCAGCGTCTCTCCGCCGAGGCCGGTGAAGTACAGCGAGGTGGTGTCGAAGAACACCAGGTCCAGGCCGCTGAACAGGTCCCGGCGCCGCGCGAACAGCGCCTCCTCGACGAGATCCTTGGTGCGCCGCCGCGCAGGGTCCGAAGGATCGAGAAGCTCGCCGAGCCATCCCATCGCGCGGTACATGTGCTGCAGGTCCAGGCCGTCGACGCCTTCGATGGCCTGGTCGCGCCGCCAGCGCATCGCGCTGCGGTCCGATCCCGAGACCGTCAGCCGGTGAAGCACGGTCATGAACACCGCCCGCTCGACGTCGAACCGGTGCCGGCGGCCGGCGAGCAGCCCGCGGATCACGTCCCGGCATCCGGTTTCGCGCCACAGTCGCTCGAAGACCAGGGCCGGGCCGATGGACGTGACCTTGGCGTCCGGTTCCGCGCCGGCGCCCTCGGCAAGGACCATCAGGCGCTCGGCGAAACGCGCTCCCGAACGCAGGAGCTGGTCGACGGCGCCGCTGGCGGCGAGCCTGTCGAGCCGGCCGAGCGTGGCGACGACCGTCTGCCTGACCCTTTTGCCTTCGCGACGGTTCTGCACGATCTGGAGGTACTCGTGCGGGCCGGCCTTCTTCACGCGGACGAACATGGCGGCACTCCCTTCATGCCACCACACACCATAAGGGGAAACACCATTCTTGCAAGCCAAACATCGATCAATTCGGCCAAAATGTCACGCCATATTGGCACTACAATATTGCACGCCGACCCGGGAACCCGAGGCCCAAGGCCCTGTTTTCATCTAGATCGGTCGCTTGGAGAACTCCAGAACCGAGGACTTAGTGTCGAAGACGGGTCAAAATGGATGGAATCGCTTGCCTTGTTCCTGGTCGACAAGGAGGGCCAATTTCCGTGCCACACGATCTTCTTTCTCGTGCATCTCTCTCAGCGCGCGTTTCTGGCAGACCGCAGGTCACTTCCGGCCCTGTTGGCTCAGGCGGATGCTGCGAAGTGTCTCGACGAGCACCGCCACGAGCAGGCCAAACAGCAAGAGCCCGTTGACTGCAGCGATGCCGCCGAGCAGTCGCCATTTCTCGGGCAGCAAGATGTCGCCAAATCCGAGCGTCGTGAACGACACAAGCGCGAAATAGACCGCCTCCTCGGCATCGGCGAATACGGCAAGGCCGTGGAATGCCACGGCCCATAACGAGACCGCTGCAGCAATCATGCAAAGCGTCCAGATCAACGCAAGGACCAGGACCGCGATCAGCCGAGAACCGTGAGACGACCTGGCCGTCCACGCCTGCAGACGGAGCAGCGCGGCTTGCAGCGCCCACCATGAAACGGCGACACCGAGAGCGGTCGCAAGAGTCAGCACCGATCCAAACGCAAGCTGAACAAGCATGGTCGAGAACCTCCCAGCAATGAGGCAAACAGTCAACGGCCCGAACGTAGCGGGTCAGGCTTTGCCATGCTGATCCCGGTTGATTCCTTCGATGATCACCGTCGCCCTGATTGGGGCGGGGGCGTTCCTGTGCGTTCTGACCGGCATGACACTGGGCATCTGGTTCGGAAAGTCCAGGCGGGCCACGGGCGGAATCCGGAACGAGTCCGTCCCGAACTCGTTCGATCTGTCAGTTGGACGGTTGCCGCGTTGCCCCGAAGGCGCCGACAATGCCATGCCTCTCGAAGACGCCGCCGACCTCTTCGTGACCCGACCCTCCAAATGCGCCCCTGATCTGGTCGCCGACATTGCCATTGCCAAAGGTGCCGTCGCCATCAACTGGGACGTCGTCGAAGCGCACCGACTCGATCGTGTGAGCGGCGTTGCGGTCAAGGTTGACGATGTCGGCGAATTCCGCGTCCAGCGTCCGGCTTTCCGGATCGTAGGTCAGCGTTGCATCGCCCTGCAGGATGTCGTCACGGCTGTCGCCTCGCGCGGGGGTGCCGACCATCACGCCCTGCCATGTCGCGCTCGCCAGCGGGCGCGCGCCCGCGACTTCGCCGCCCACCAGCGCCCCCCTCAAGGCTGTGACAGGGGCGTCGGATGATCGCATTCCGGTCCTGACGGAAAACGCGCCATGCTCCATCCACGCGCCGTACTCCCGGTACGGGTTGCCGGCCATGCCGCGGCGTTCCACGAGGGTGATGCCGTCCTTTGTGAGAACGGCTCTTCGCGCGCCTGGCGCTGCTCCCAGGTACAACAGGTCTTCAAGGACCATTTCCCCGAAGGGAAGGGAAACCCCGGCCAAATGAGCCGTCAAGCTGCACCGAGTGCCGTTGCAGTCGGCGACAGCATGGAAGTCTTCGCCCTCGACTTCGCCGTAAAGCGTTGACGCCACGAGGGCGTTCGCCCTTTCGGCTGTCGCGGCAGACCGTTCCGCCTGATCGGCAACCGTTTCCGTCGGCTCGGCGGAGCCGGTCAGCGAGATTGCCGCATCCCCGCCGAACGATGCCCCGCCACCACCGCAAGCGGTCAAGGCTCCCGCGGCCGCAAGGGCCAGAATTCCTGTCGCAAGATGATTCATCGAGAGTCTCCTTCGCGTTGCATGGTCTCGGGCATTCCAAGGGTCGCGAGCGATCCCCGTTCGCCGAGTTTCGTTGCATTCCTGCCTGTGCACCCCGCATTGCAGAAAATTCAGCATCGCGCAATCGAGCAGGCACGTCAGTGTCGGCCCGCTTCTGGTATCGGTTTCGATCCGCGCAACGCCTGCACCTGATCCGCCTGCGCTTGTTGCCAGGCGTGTCCCCCGGACTGTGAGCCAATCCTCGATCTGCCCGGCGCAATCACGGCAAAGCCCATCGGCCCGGCGTTGCTCATGCAGTGCCCGCACACGTTCCAACCGACTCTTTGCCATCGCCCTGATCCTTTCGTTTACGGATCTCACCCGCACTTTCGTTTACCGATCCCGCCCGCGCCCGTGATCGCAGGGCAGGGCAGCATGGGAAGGCCCTCGTTCAGGGTTATGAAGGGGGGAAGGAGCGCAATTCCCGGAAGGATAATTTCTCTCGAAACCCCGATTTCAGGAATTTTGTTCTTTTAGTTTCCGGCAATTACGGCAAGTGTCGCGGCCATCGCGTCTAGCTTGGCGTCCATTGCGGCAACTTTCCCGTTCAGGCTGTAGAGTTGCCAGAAGACCGCACCAAAGCCAGCGGCCCCGACCACAATCACATAACCGCCAATCTTCTTGATCCATCCAAGATCGGACTCGGTCGTTGCAATGCGTTCGGCGGTATCGTGAGGGTTGTCTGCCATCATGGTGTGAACGTAACGCCTGATGCTGACCGAAACAAGCCCGTGACCGATTGGATCGGGCAGGCACGTCAGGACGTCAGGTTCAGTTGCCTTCCGAATCCTGCGCGACCGGCGGGCTGACCGACTTGATGAACGCGTACAGGTTGACGGCATCCTCGGACTTGCGGACCTTGAACGTCATCTTGCCGCGAGCCTTCCTGTCATCGAGGAACGC